>CAIVXW010000142.1 GCA_903910005.1 uncultured Methylococcaceae bacterium | reverse complement strand
TGGAGGTTCCACAATGCGTTTGCTTCACACCTCGGACTGGCATCTGGGCCAGACCTTTCACGGTTATGACCGTCAGCATGAACACCGCCAGTTTCTGCACTGGCTGCTTGATACCCTGGAGCAGACTCAGGCCGATGCCTTGCTGATTGCCGGTGACATTTTCGACAACGCCAATCCACCGGCAACGGCCTTGCATCTGTTTTACCGCTTTCTCCGTGATGCCAAAACCCGCCTGCCTGCGTTGCAAGTCATTGTGGTGGCCGGTAATCATGATTCCCCCTTCAGACTGGAAGCCCCCTCGCCGTTGTTGACCGCCCTGGACGTTACGGTGGTGGGACAGGTCAGCCGCCTGGCATCGGGTGAGATCGACCTGGATCGGCTGGTCGTCCCGCTGCGGGATCGCAGTGGCAGCGTACGTAGCTGGTGCCTGGCCGTTCCGTTTCTGCGCGGCAGTGATCTGCCGCCGTTACGCGAGCGCGATGAATCTGTCACTGACGGCTACAGCCAGGCAGTGACCGCACTGTACCGGCAGGTTCAGGCCCATGCCGAATCGCGCCGGGATGCCGATCAGGCCATCATCGCCCTGGGCCATTGTCACCTGCACGGCGGACAGGTGTCGCAGGATTCAGAACGGCGCATTGTCATCGGTGGCAGCGAAGCCTTGCCGTCCTCGCTGTTCGATCCTGCCCTGGCGTACGTCGCCCTGGGCCACCTGCACCGGGCGCAACGGGTCGGAGAGGACGACACCCGCCGTTATTGCGGCAGTCCGCTGCCGCTGTCCTTCAGCGAAGCCGATTATCACCACCAGGTAGTATCCATCGACCTGGAGCGCGACCAGGTCAGCACCGTTGAGGTACTGCCGATACCGCGCACGGTCGAGCTGATACGGGCACCCGAGCAATCGCTGGGCGAAAACCTGGCCTGGCTGACGGCACTCGAACGCCCGGCCTGTGCCACCGAACAACAACCGTGGCTGGAAGTCAGGGTACGTCTGGATCAACCGGAACCGGGCTTGCGCCACCAGGTGGAAACCGCATTGAAGGGTAAACCGGTGCGATTGGTACGCATCGAACCGCGTTATCCGGGCCGGGCCATCGGTCGGCCAGACGGGGCACTGGCCCCCACCCTGGACGACATCGGTCGGCTGGAACCCCGCGACGTATTCATCAACCTGCACCGGCAACGCCACGCCACTGAGCCTGACGCTGCCCTCCAGGCCGCGTTCGACAGCGTATGCCGTCTGGCCGAAGAATCGGCACTGTCAACGATCCTGCCCTGAACCCGGGCGGCGGTACGCTGTGTTCAAAACAACCCAAGATGGCAACCCATGAAAATACTGGCCATACGTGGCAGCAACCTGGCCTCCCTGAGCGGGCCTTTTGAGGTCGATTTTGGCAGGGAGCCGCTCCATTCCGCCGGACTGTTCGCTATCAGCGGGCCGACCGGAGCAGGCAAAAGCACCCTGCTGGATGCCCTGTGTCTGTCGCTCTACGACAATACCCCCCGCCTGCTGCGGGCCGAGGCCGCCGGGATTAGCCTGCCGGATGCGGCTGGAGACGGCCTGATTCCACGCGATCCGCGCAACCTGTTGAGCCGGGGTCAGACCCAGGCCTATGCCGAAACCGATTTTGTCGGCAGTGACGGTCAGGCCTACCGCGCCCGCTGGTCGGTTCGCCGGGCCCATAACAGGGCCAACGGCAGTTTGCGCCCCAGCGAGATGCGCCTGCACGCCCTGCCGGACGGTAGCCCGCTCGGACATACCAAAACCGAGGTCAAGGCCGCCATCGAAGCCTGCCTCGGACTGTCCTTCGCCCAGTTCACCCGGGCGGTTCTCCTGGCTCAAAATGAATTTGCCGCCTTTCTCCGGGCCGATGACAGCGAACGGGCCGAATTGCTGCAAACCTTGACCGGCACCGATATCTACCCGGAAATCTCCAGCCTGACCTATCGCCGTCATCAGGAGGAACGTGGCTTGCTGCAAGATCTGACCCGGCAGCAGACGGCCCTGTGTCCGCTGGAACCCGAGGAACGCACTCGCCTGGCGCAGGAAACGATACGGCTTTCGGATGAGAGCCAACGCCTGAACGACTGTCTGATTCTGCTGGAATCGCACCTGCAATGGCATCGTAACTGGCAGGACGCCGTCGAGCGGGAACAACAGGCGGCTGCCAGCCTGGCACAGGCCCGGGTCGGGCAGGCCGCGCTTGAACCCCGGCGTGATTACTGCCGCCAGGTCGAATCGGTGCAGGACGCCAGACCACTGCTGAATGATGCAGAGAGGGCAGGGGAGGCGGTGCAGCAGGCTGAACAACAGGCCGAACAGATTGGCCAGCAACTGGCAGAGTCCAGTCGCTGGCTGGAGGAGCAGCAACGCGCCGTGGATACCGGGCAGCAACGACTGGAACAGGCCCGTTACCAGCGCGAATCGGCCCGGCCCGCCATCGCGGCAGCCCGCAACCTGGATCAGGCCATCGCCACCCTGACCGAACAGGTGGCCGACTGGCAGGCTCAGCGTGCCGAGGCGGAACGGCAG
>CAIVXW010000141.1 GCA_903910005.1 uncultured Methylococcaceae bacterium | reverse complement strand
CGTCGGCAGTGATTACGGCAGTGTCGATACCACGGTATCCTTCGCGCCGGGTGTTGTTTCCCGGTCGGTTCGCATCCCGATTTACGCCGATTCAATACCGGAACCAGACGAAAGCTTCGGTGTTTATCTCAGGGATGCCTTGAATGCCGAGATCAGCGGTTCGGGTGGTCAGGCGATGGTCAGCATCCTGAATGACGATGTACCGCTACCGTCCGGCACATCCCGCTATCACCTCCATAACGGCAAATGGTTTAACGATCCGGCACACACCCGCCCGGTGTCTGCCGCCACCGTGACCGATGCACTCAAAAAAGGCCCTGCTACTGTCCAGGTTGACGGTCTGGAGGCTCCCGGCATCGTCCAGATCAGCGGGTGGACCCCGGACGATAAACTGGTGTTCAACACGCAGCCGGATGACATCCAGAAACCGCTGGGAACGGCCCGCTCCGATGCCGATGTCGATCTGGGCGTGCTGCTGTACGGACGACGTTATACCACCACCAAAACCAACACCTTCAGCAGCACCAGCCAGTTCCAGCGGGTGACCGGGGTATTGTGGGAAACGACCAGCCAGGGAACCGCACACTGGATCGTATACGGCACCGCCAATCCCTCCACGGCCAGTTTTTCGGCATCCCCGGAGTGGATCGACGGGCTGGACAACACCCTGGCCAAAATCGTACCGGCCCAGGGAGTGTATGGCGATTACCTCAAAGCCAGCGACATCAGCTTCATCTGAGCCCTCATGCTGAATCGTGTGTTGCAGGCGACGGCCCTGGGATGCCTGCTCGGTCTGGGGCTGGAACTCCGGCCCTGGCTGACACCGGTATTGCAGGGCGACGAGGCGGCGGCTTTGCTGCGGCAACGGCTGGCGGATGCGGCGGTGCTGGAACAAACCGGCCAGAAATCGGCGGCACGGGCGGTGTACGACAGCCTGCTGTCTTACCCCGCGCCGGCCGTTCAAGTGCTGGCACATTACAAAATTGGAACGCTGCATCTCGAAGAAGTGGCACCGCTCTGGCACGCACTGGGTGTACTCGAATATGCCCGGGTCAGTACCGGGGTGGCACTGGCCAAAGAGCATCTCCAGGCCGCTCTCCGGTTGCAACCGGATCACTGGGAAGCCCGGTACAATCTGGAATATGCCGAACGCATCACGCCACCGCTGCGTGAGCAGGAAAAGGCCCGCTGGCATGGCAACAAATCCAGCGTGTTCGCCACCCTGCCCAGTGTGCCGGGAGGAGCCCCTTGACACGCCGCCGGGGGCTGCTGCTGGCAGCCTTCGGGCTGATCGGTTTGCTGCTGGTCGATCCGCGCCCGCCCTGGCCCCAGGCGGTGTACCGTTATCTCTGGGTGGTTGATATTACCCAGAGCATGAACACCCCGGACTATCACCAGACGGGCCAACCGTCTGACCGGTTAGGGTATGTCAAGGCGGCCCTGCGGGCTGCCCTGCCAACCTTGCCCTGTGGTTCGGAGGTGGGCGTGGGGGTGTTTACCAGCCATATCGCCCAACTGTTGTTTGAACCACTGGAAGTCTGCGAACATGGCGGCGTGATTGACGCCGTCATCGCCGGTCTGGACTGGCGCATGGCCTGGGCGGCCAACAGTCAGATTGCACAGGGCGTGGCAACCGCGCTGCATCGCATCCAGGCGGGCAATCCGGCCTGGCGACTGGTATTTTTTACCGACGGGCAAACGGCTCCGGGTCCTGCGAGGTTACCGGATTTATCTGGCTATCGCGGCAACATTGGGGGAATACTGGTCGGAACCGGCTCTACCCAGCCCAGTCTGGTGCCCCGCTTCGACCAGGAAAACCGCCCGCTGGGCTATTTTCTCCGCCGCGATGTGGACGGCACCGACACTGCTGACGGTGATATTCATTATCGCACCTGGCTGGATGAAGCCGCATTGCGGGCTTTGGCCGAAGCCGCCGGTCTGGGTTATTATCGCCTGGAGGCTATCGGCGGTCTGATCGAACAACTCGCAAACCAAACCCTGTCTGAATACCGCCTGATTCCCCTCGATATACGCCCCGCCACGGCGTTGCTCAGTCTGCTGCTGATTGTGGCGGCGGCCCTGCCGAGAAGATAAAGCATGAATTTTCGGGAAATTTCGTGCCTTTCGTGGCAAAAAAACAGGGCCACTAAAAACACGAAAATACGCGAAAAAATACCATTGAGACAGTATCTGCCTTCAGTACCGGGCACACGGACTGCGTCTCGAAGAAGTATTGATGGTTTCCGTGAATATCGCCTATTATTTATTAGTACATTAAAT
>CAIVXW010000140.1 GCA_903910005.1 uncultured Methylococcaceae bacterium | reverse complement strand
CGTACCCTGGCCGAAACCTCGGAGAAAAGTGCCAAACAGATTCAGGATCTGGTAGGGCAAATCCAGCACGAGGTCAAAACCATTGCCGATGGCATCAATGAGTCGGCCAAAACCGTTGAGGGCGAAGTTGAAAAAGGCCAGACGATCGCCACCCAGCTTGAGCAGATCCGGCAAAACATGACCGCCATCGTGCGTAACGTGACCGAGATTGCCACAGGAGCCCATCAATCCAGCGATGCGGCCCGACAGGCTCTCAAGGGGGCTGAGGATATTGCCGCAGCCGCCGAGGAGCAGTCGGCTGCGGCAGAGGAATCCGCCAAAACCGTCAACGAACAGACCCAGGCCCTGCTCGAAGCAGAACAGGCGGCCCAAAGCCTGTCCGAACTGGCAGAAGACCTGAAAAATTCCACCGACATCAGCAAAAGCGCGGAGGATGTGGCCTCCAGTGCCGAGGAATTGTCCTCCGCCGTGCAGGAAATCAACCGGGCCGCCACCCAGATCATGACGGCCATTGAGCAAATCCGCAAAGGGGCGCAAACGGCCGCTGCCGCCAGCGAGGAATCGTCTGCAGCCATCAGCCAGATCGAGAAGGGGCTGGAGATTTCCCTGAGCCGCGCCACCAACAACAATGAGCGGGTCAGGAATGTCCAGCGGCTTCTGGGCGAAAACAAGGCAACGGTCGATCAACTCATTCATGGCATCGTTGATTCGGTCAGGACGACCCGGGCCAGCATCCGCCAGGTCAAGGACCTGGAACTGGTATCGCGCCGCATCGACAAAATTGTGGAGGCGATTACCACCGTTTCAATCCAGACCAACATGCTGGCCGTCAGCGGCTCCATCGAAGCCGCCCGGGCCGGCGAATTTGGCAAGGGCTTTGTGGTGGTCTCGACCGACATACGCAACCTGGCCCGTGATTCGGCGGAAAATGCCGATCGCATCAAGGATCTGGTCAAGGCGGTGCAGGATCAGATTCACATTGTCAGTAGCGATCTGGACGAAATCGTCAAATCCGCCGTCTTTGAATCGGAACAGGCCCGGGGAGCCACCACCAACCTGATTACCATTGAGCAGGATGCGACCGAAGTCGAACGTAATGCCGGTGAAATCACGGCAGCGGCCAGCGAAATTGCTGTGGCCATTGCCCAGGCCAAGAAAGGGGTAGAGCAAATCGCCGATGCCTGCCAGGAAGCGGAACGCTCTACGACGGAGGCGGCCACGGCGGCTGAACAACAGTCGCGGGGCACCGATGAGCTGGCGGCTGCCATTGAGGAGATTGCCTCCCTCGCCGACGAACTGCAAAGTCTCTGAGGTGGCGTGATGCAGTGCCGTTCAGTACAGTAACGGTCAAGTGCCGGAATTTTCAAAACAACCCAAGATAGCCGCAACGCCGGAGGTTGCGGGAACAGGGTGACGCCAGGCGTCACGTGCTATCCCTCCCTGCCCTGAAGGACAGGGTGTCCCGCGCAAATTTCGATGAATCAAACTACCCGGGAAATCACCCCGACTCCGGAGGAGAGCCTGGCTGACTTTCTCTCCGCTGCCCGTCAGTTTGTGACCTTCGTGGTGGGTCAGGAAGTATTTGCGGTGGACATGGCACCGGTGCAGGAAATCATCCGGGTGCCCGCCGTGGTGCGGGTACCCCTGGCCCCCTACAGTCTGGACGGACTGGCCAGCCTGCGTGGTCAGGTGTTGCCCATTATCTCCCTGCGCCGCATCTTCGCTCTGGACGATCAACCCCATGACGATGCCACCCGGGCCATTGTCATTGACAACGGCCAGCCCATGGGCTTTGTGGTGGATCGGGTTGCCAGTGTCGTCAGTGTAGAACCCGACCGGATTGACGGCGTGCAGGATATTCGCACTACGGTGGACAGCGAACTGCTGACCGGCATTCTCAGGGATACGGGGGGATATGCCATGGTGATGGTGCTTGACTTTGCCAGGCTGATGGCCCGCGAATTTGCCACCATGACCGTCCCGGCACCGCATCGTGCCCAGGCCACGGGAACGGTCGGGCATGAGGACGACGCAGAGGAGAGCGACAGCGATGAATTGCAACTGGTGAGTTTCAGCGTGGCCGAACAGGAATATGCCATAGAGATTGCCGGGGTCAATGAAATCGTCCAGATTCCGGATGCCATCGTACATGTACCCAACGCACTGCCGCACGTGCTGGGCCTGATGACCTTGCGTGAACGCCTGCTTCCCCTGGTATCACTGCGCGGATTGTTCAACCTGCCGCCCCGCACCCTGGATGAAAAAAGCCGCATTGTGGTTATTACACTGGGGGCAATGGCGGTCGGTCTGGTGACCGACAGCGTGTCCGAGGTATTGCGGGTTGCTGCAAACACCGTGGATGCCATGCCGACCCTGCTGGCACGGGAGGGGGATCTTTCCGACATCTGCCGCATCTGCCGTCTTCAGGGCGGTAAACGCCTGGTTTCAATCATTGCCCCTGAAAACCTGTTCCGTCATTCCATCGTCAGGGAAGCCCTGAAAACGGTGGAAGCCGTAGTCCCTGACAACCCGGATGACGACGACAGCAGCGGCCATGAGGATGAGGAACAGGTTGTGGTTTTCCAGTTGGCTTCCGGTGAATTTGGCGTGCCCATTGACAGCGTGCAGGAAATCGTGCGGGTTCCCGATGAATTAACCCATGTCCCCCGTTCTCCCGATTTTATTGAGGGTGTCATCAACCTGCGCGGTTCGGTTCTGCCGGTAATTGATCAACGCAAGCGGTTGAATCTGCCAGTGCGTGAGCGCAATGATCGCCAGCGCATCATGGTGTTTCAATTCAACGGGGTACGCACCGGGCTGATTGTAGATGCGGTGACCGAGGTTCTGAAAATTCCGCGCCAGTTCATTTGTACCGCCCCCCACCTGTCCGGTGAACAGACCCGCCTGCTGGGACGGGTTGCCAATCTGGAGAAACAGCGGCGCATGATTCAGTTGATTGATCCTTCCCGCCTGCTGAATGAGGGCGATGCGGCCTCACTGGATTCCATGGGCGGGTATTGACCCAGTTGCATTTCTGTCAGAAGGAATAAAAATGCCCGTTGTTTTTCGCCATGAATGAAGGCAACCCTCTTGAGCCTTGTCATATTCATGTCAGGAAAGCGGAGGCACTGGCAAAATTTTGGGTTTCAGGAAGTGGCGTAATGCTTGCTGAATCTTACGCTTTATCAGCAACTGAATTGCAAAAACTGCACAAGATAATTCAGCAAAATACACCGTTAATTGAGAAAACATGGCATGACTACTTTGAACTTTAAGCCATTGGCTAAAAAAATAAAATTTGATGACAGCATGATGTGGGTCGAATTCAACGATGGGCGAACGCTGGGAATGCCTTTGGTCTATTTTCCAAAATTACTAAACGCCAGCAAACAGGAACGTGAATGTTACGAAATCAGTGGAGGGGGAATTGGTTTGCACTGGAATGAATTGGACGAAGATATTCATGTCGGCTATTTGTTAACGGGCCGATGTGATGTGTGATACGTTTCCTTTTTGACAATGAAAACTGAACGGCTGGTGTATTACATTACTCTCGTCGTACTCCAGGAACGAATAGGTTAATGCGTGTGTACAGCCAGTTAATATGCCAGTTCGAAACGCATTCCCTGTAGCCCGGTTTTGGAGACATATTGAAGTGAGCTTGCAATTTAAAAGCAGATGGCATATCTGAATTTTGGCTAAGTTCTGTCGTACCAGCAAATAATCTTGGCACACCCGAATGGCCATCAAATTACTCATTGTGGATGATTCCGCCCTCATGCGTCGGCAACTGACCCAGTTGTTTGATCAGGAGGACGATTTCACCATCCGTCTGGCCCGGAACGGGCGTGAAGCGGTGGAGATGAATCTGGAGTTCAAACCGGATGTCATTACGCTGGATATCAACATGCCGGAGATGGATGGGTTGACTGCCCTGTCCCACATCATGTCTTCGCGTCCGACTGCCGTCATCATGGTGTCGTCCCTGACTGAAAAAGGTGCGCTGGCGACATTCGAGGCACTGGCTCTGGGAGCCTTCGATTATGTTGCCAAACCGGACGGAACCATCTCCCTCTCGGTTGAAGCCATCAAGGCCGAACTGATCGGCAAGGTCAGGGCCGCGACCCGGGCCCGTGTCAACCCGGCCCGACTGCGGGCGGAACGCTCCCGTACACCGACACCGGCTCCAGCCCCCCCGCCGACCGAGGTTACCGGACTGGTACTCATCGGTGTTTCCACCGGGGGGCCTGGCACCCTGGAAAATATCCTGACCCGCCTGCCGCCTGATTTTCCGCTTCCGGTCATCGTGGCCCAGCACATGCCGCCGTTCTTCACCGGGCCTTTTGCCAATCGCATGAATGGCTTGTGCGAGCTGACGGTGGTCGAGGTCACTCGCCCCATGCCCGTCAGTCCGGGGTATATCTATATCGCCCGGGGCGGGGCCGACACGACGGTCACCCGGCGCGATGGCCGGTTGATGGTGTTGCCCCGGCCTGAATCGGCCCGGCACCTCTGGCATCCTTCCGTGGAATTGCTGGGGCGTTCCGCCCTGCAACAGTGCGAAGCCCGCCATCTGGTGGGGGTCATGCTCACCGGCATGGGTCATGACGGGTCCGATGCCTTTGCCGAAATCAGGCAACAGGGCGGCCGCACCATTGCCGAATCGGAAGAATCCGCCATCGTGTTCGGTATGCCACGCGAACTCATTGAACGGGGAGGAGCCAGTCTGGTGCTTCCCATGGAAAAAATCGCCAACCAGTTAATAAGCTGGAGTCGGGTCTGACATGGCCATCATCAAACGCCCCCTTTCCCTCCCGGATATGCCTGAACCGTGGACGGCCACCGCTGATCGGGCCGACCTGTGTGCCACCCTGAGTGAACCGGCTCCCGCCGCCCGCCGCTGGGCGGCGCGGGGGCTGGCGGCCTTTCCGGAAGCTACCGCAACCCTGGTTGCCCATTTGATGCAGGAGACCGATGCCTCGGTTCGCGAGGCCGTCCTCACCAGCCTGACCGAAATCGGCAACGGTGAGGCGGTGAGCGGGCTGGTGCAATGCCTGCGTAGTGAAGACGTTGCCCTGCGTAATGCCGCCATTGATGCCATGGGCCATTTACCGGACGCAGTGGCTCCGGTCATGGCCGACCTGCTGACGGATGCCGATCCGGATGTACGCATTTTCTCGGTCAACATTTTGCAGTCCCTGCGTCATCCGGCGGTGGAGCAATGGCTGATCGGGGTCATTCGCCACGATTCCCATGTCAATGTCTGCGCCACCGCCGTTGACCTGCTGACCGAGGTAGGCTCTCCGGCCGCCCGCGAGGCTCTGGAA
Source organism: uncultured Methylococcaceae bacterium (assembly GCA_903910005.1). GTDB lineage: Bacteria > Pseudomonadota > Gammaproteobacteria > Methylococcales > Methylococcaceae > CAIVXW01. The sequence goes on along the minus strand of CAIVXW010000140.1, from coordinate 711 downwards.
GCACTCCGGCTGCGTTTTCCGGGCGAACCCTATATTGATTTCGCCACCGGACTGGCCCTGAAGCGCATCGCAGAGGCGTGATTTTTGAGCGACACCACCATCAGTCTGGAGGAGTTTCAGAAATTCAGGGAATTTTTCTACCGAAAGACCGGCATTCAGTTTGAAGACTCCAAACGGTATTTTGTCGACAAGCGTCTGGCTGAGCGCATCCGCCAGACAGCGGCCGGTTCCTTCCGCAATTACTTTACCCTGCTGCGCTTTCAGGCCTCTGGCGAGGAATTGCAGGCACTGACCAACCTGATGACGGTCAACGAAACCTATTTTTTCAGGGAAGAATACCAGTTGCAGTGTCTGGTGCGCTCCATACTGCCCGAGATCGTGCAGCGGCGTAAAATCGGCGACACCCTGCGTATCTGGTCGATTCCGTCTTCCTCCGGCGAGGAGCCCTATTCAATCGCCCTTTACCTGTCCGAGTTCTGGCCTGCCATCCATCAATGGGACGTGGAGCTGGTTTCATCCGACATTGATACCGAAATCCTGGCCCGGGCCCGGGTCGGTTGTTATTCGGCCCGCTCGATCCAGAATGTGCCGGCTTACCTGTTGCAGCGACACTTTACCCCGCTGCCAGGCGGCGAGTACCAGATCAGCCGTGATTTCAGGGACTCGGTCGATTTCAGTCGGGTCAATGTGGTTGATCCGCACGATACCTGG
>CAIVXW010000139.1 GCA_903910005.1 uncultured Methylococcaceae bacterium | reverse complement strand
TTTGTCGCTGCTGAGGCTGAGGGTTGGAGCCAGGGTGTCGCCCTTGAGGCTGACCGCACTGCCTGCACCACCGGCATTGCCAGCGGCATCGGTGTAGCTGCCTGCCGCCACGCTAACACTGGCGGTGAGGCTGTTGGTTTTGTCGGTGGGGGTAAACAGTGCCGTGTAGGTTTTGCCATCGGTACCGGCTTTCAACTCGCCCAGGGTACCGCCACTCCGGCTGATGTCTTTCCCATCAAACCCGGCGGGAGCCTCGCTGAACTTGAAGGTAACTACTGCGGTTTCACCGGCCTTGAGGCTGGTTTTGTCGCTGCCGAGCGTCAGACCGGGGGCTACCGTATCGACGCTGACAGTGTAGTCGCTGCTGGCTTTGCTGGCGTTCTCCCCGGCGTCATAGGCAATGGCCCTGAATCTGTGGATACCGTCGGCCAGATTTTCCGCCGTGTATATCCATTGTCCGACTGTATTGGTCAGCGTGCCTCCGATGCGTGCCGTGCCATCGTATACCTCAATCCGGCTGTAGGCTTCGGCCGAACCCTGCACACGGAGTGTATCGACCCGAGCCTGACCACCGCCGCCGCCAATACGCATGCTTTCCGTCAAGGTGTGGGCGTAAACCGCCTGTAACACGGGAACCGGTGGCGGGGTGTTGTCTGTGAGGGTGATGGGGTAGGAGCTTGTGCTGGTACTGGTGTTGCCGGTCGCATCGCTGGCCGTGAGCCGGAAGTCATGACGGCCATTGGCCAGGGCCGGGCTGTTGAAACGCCAGTCACCGCTGTCACTGACCGGGGTAGTACCGATGACCGTTCCATTGTCCTTCACCGTGATCATGCTACCGGCTTCCGCCGTGCCGCTCAGGGTGAGGGTAGCGTGGTCAGTTTTACCGCCAGAACGAACATTGCCAACCCGTTTGCCAGCATCGTCGGTGACCCCGGTCAGCACCGGGACTGCCGGTGCCAGGGTATCCACCTGAAACGGGAAAGCAGCCGAGAGGGGGCTGGTATTGCCCTGGGCATTGACGGACTGTACCGTCAGGACGTGACGGCCCTCGCTGAGGGTGTCAGGGGCATACTGCCAGTTACCTGATTTGTCGGCCCGGATCGTATCCATCAGCCCATCCGTATCGAAAATACGGATCAGGCTGCCGGGCTCGGTCTTGCCCAGCAGCTGCGGACGGGCATCATCGGTTAGTGCCCCCGGAGCCAGATCACCCTGAATATCACCAACCACGTCACGCAACCGTTGCAGTAACGGTGTGGCGGGAATGCTTGTATCAATGTCAATCGGCCAGGTGTTGCTGACAGCACTCTGGTTGCCTGCCGCTCACTGGGGTTTTCCGGCCAGCTAAAATGCCGCTGTGAGACGCATTCCGTAGTCCAGTGCTGGAGGCGTGATGGGAGCAAGTATCTGGATAATAACACTCTATTTCAGGAGCCAGTGGTACTGGGCTGACTGACACGCAATATGTGCAACACCGTATCGAATATAGTCAAATACTTCAATCATCAAACTGGATGATTTTTTTTGTAGGCAATGGACTGCACCGCTCATAGGCGAATGGGGCATGGCGAGTGGCGAGTGGCGAGTGGCGAGTGGGGAGAGTGGGGAGAGTGGGGAGTGGGGAGTGGGGAGTGGACTGGCGTTAATTTACGATCCAGCTTGTCGGCACCGTTGCGCTGCACCGGTGTCGGGTTCCATAATCCCCCCTTGCAATTACCTTAACCCTGGAGGTTCCATCATGATCCTGTTCAAAACCGGTGAGGCCACTGTTCTGGCCGCCGACGGTCAGTTTACCGATGCCATGCCTGAAATCCTGATCGGGGACGTACACGGCCCTGTGGGGACGGCCTTTGCCAGCATGATGGGCCAGACCGCTGGCCACACCCGCATGTTTGCCATCCGGGCCTGCAACCAGATGGTGAGACCGCCCACCCTCATGGTGCCCAAGGTGACCATGAAATCCGCCGCTTATGTCAATCTGTTCGGAGGCGTTGTTCAATCCGCCACTGCGGACGCCGTACTGGATTGCGTGATTGATCACGACATACCGCGTGATCAGGCCAACAACCTCTGTATCATCAGCCTGATCTGGATTGATCCCCAATGCGTAACGGATCCAAATCTGGATCAGAAAGATTTGTATCGCACCAACTACCAGGCCACTCGCCTGGCGATCAGACGGGCCATGAACGATGAACCTACCCTGGAGGAACTGATTGCCAACCGCAAAAAAATCCGGCATGACCTGTTTGATCCTGACGCCTGATTCAATGGAGAACCGTCCATGAAGCTTTCGGATGTCGATATCGAAAAATGCCTGGCGTCGGGCAGGATCAGCATAGAACCGCCCATTCCGGTCGAACGGCTGGGTTCCATGTCAGTCGATCTGACCCTGGGACGCGAATTCAGAATATTCCGGCATGTCAGCCTGCCGTTCATTGATGTCGGAGGACGGGATAATTTGTATCAAATGTCTGACAACGCCATGGAGTGCATCATCCAGGACGATGACACCCCGTTCTACCTGCACCCGGGTGAACTGGCTCTGGGCGTGACGGAGGAGAAAATTTTTCTGCCCGACGATATTGTGGGCTGGCTGGATGGCCGCAGCAGTCTGGGACGACTGGGCTTGCTGGTACATGTCACCGCCCACACGATTGATCCCGGTTGGCGGGGGCGCATCACCCTGGAATTTGTCAACATTGGCCCGATTCCCCTGGCCTTGAGGGTGGGCATGCGCATCTGCGCCCTCAGTTTTGAACCATTGTCCAGTCCGACCAGTCGCCCCTACTACCGGCGTGATGATGCCAAATATGCCGGCCAGGATGGTCCTCTGGCCAGCAAAATTCATCATGACCGGGGGGAATGAGAGGGCTGACTGGCAGTACGCTTGCACGTCTTGTTGAGATTGATTACCATCAAGCCCCGATTTCTCCTGATGGCCCACTCCTCATGACCTACGCATCCCGTCTCCTGCCCTGTTGTGCCCTGCTGCTGCCGTTCGCCAATGCCTTGCAGGCAGAAACCACCCGAACCTACTACCTGGCAGCCGAAGAAGTCCTGTGGGACTATGCCCCCTCCCATCCGGTCAATCCCATGCACGGCGGTGCCTTCGCCGAGGAGGAAAAAATTTTCGTCGATGGCAACCGGAAGGATCGAGTGGGTCATCAGTACTACAAGGCCCGCTATGTGGAATATACCGATGCCAGTTTCAGCCGGGTCAAGCCACGTTCGCATGAATGGCAACACCTGGGCCTGCTCGGCCCGGTGATTCGGGCGGAAGTAGGCGATACCATCAAGGTCGTACTCAAAACAAAACCACCGATATGCCGGTGTCGCTACACCCACACGGCGTACTTTACCTGAAGGACAGCGAAGGCACCCACTACGAAGACGGCACCACGGGCAAAGACAAGGCCGACGATGCCGTTGACCCGGGCGCGACCCACACCTACGTCTGGCAGGTTCCCGAACGCTCAGGGCCCGGGCCACGGGACACCGATTCCATCGTCTGGCTGTATCACTCCCACGCCGATGAAGTCAGGGACACCAATTCCGGTTTGATGGGCCCCATCCTGATCTCCCGCAAGGGGCAACTGGATCGAAACGGCAAACCCCGTGGAATCGATCGGGAATTTGTCGTGTTATTCAGCGTTTTGGATGAAAACGAAAGCCACTATCTGGAAAAAAACATCAAGGCTTTTGCCCCTGAGACAACCGACAGGGAAGACGACGGGTTCAGGGAAAGCAACCTGATGCACGCCATGAACGGCTACGTCTATGACAACCTGCCCGCACTCACCATGAGGGTCGGTGAACGGGTTCGCTGGTACCAATTGGCCCTGGGAACTGAAGTCGATCTGCACACCCCGCACTGGCATGGCAATACCCTGCTGGAAACCGGCCGCAGAATCGATGTGCTGAACCTGCTGCCGGGTACCCATGTCACCGTTGACATGCAGCCCGACAATCCCGGTATCTGGATGTACCACTGTCACGTCAATGACCACATCCGGGCCGGCATGATGGCCAATTACACGGTTCTGCCCAAAACCGGCAACTGAGCGGAAAAACCGGATTGCAACGGGAGCTTCAGTGCGCCGGGATAAATCGGCATCAGCAATGCCATGATGGCGATGCGTGCGCCGTTGCCCGGCCAGCAAACCTATCCCGACCAGAAAGGCAAACCCAACCCGCGCCCCACGGCCCGCCGGGTTTTTCAGTCCTTCAGGGAATCGCATGCCAGTATGCGGTGAGAACCAAATGTCGTGGTCACCTTTACCGGTACGCTCAAACCGGCAGCCTGCTTCAGTCAGCAGGCGTTTCAGTTCCAGCGTAAAATTGCCGCCCATCAGGCTGCGACGCGATGGGCGATAGAGAATTTGCGGGCCAATAGCTCAAAGGGGACATCGGGGCCATCAGGATAGCCATTCGCATCCAACAAGTCAGGAACCATTACATTTAGCTTGGCTGACAACGCTTCCATGGTCTCCGCTTCCGTTACCAAGCCAGGCACATCATCGGGGGTAGCAACCCATACGTTGGCTTCGTCGTCCCATTCTGCACGGATGAAAAGAACCTTGGTCATATCACATGCTCCGTTGGTCGATGCAGCGATTGTACGCTCGGTATTCCTCGGCAAATTGCTCCACCCGGGCAATTTCAGACGGCTTCATCCGCTCCCGATCCGCCGACAAATACCGCTGCACCAGCACCGGCCCGGTGAACAACTGCGTCCAACGTTGCAACACCTCCTCCACTGACCAGTTTTTGGCTCGTTCAACATCGACCCGCAGAACGATGTGATAGTGATTGCTCATCACCGCATACGCCGCCACATCCAGACTGAAAATTGCCGCCAGGCGCATGA
>CAIVXW010000138.1 GCA_903910005.1 uncultured Methylococcaceae bacterium | reverse complement strand
CCTGTTCATCCGCCTGGGGCAGGGCGATACAGCTAAGAGCTGGGCGCCGATCCGCTCGACCAAGGGCGTCAGTCGTCTGGTCAGCTTCGGCATCGAACCGGCGCGGGTTGATGATGGGTTGATCGAACTGTTGCGAACACGGGAGGCATCAGTACAAACTGAGCCGGAACGCCTGTTCAAAACCGGAGCGCGCGTGCGACTGACCGAAGCGCCGTTTGCCGGCATCGAAGGCATCTACCAAATGGCCGACGGCGAGCGCCGAGTCATGGTGCTGATCGAGATTCTGAGCAAGCCGGTGGCAGTGCGCGTGACACCGGCCAGTTTGCGCAAGGCGAGTTGAGAAACCTGCTCTGGTTATTGCCTGTTTGGCAAAAAACCTTTCTCAAAGTCATGACGGTGTGGCACAATCACGTTCGTCCGTCGAACTTTCGGCAGTACCTTTTGCTGCACTTTATTGCTCCGGACCCCCTGCTACAACCCGCTGACCGCGCTTGCTGATCGTGAAACGGCATGGCGGTAGCGTGCCTAAATCACCGTGAGTCTCGTATCCCCACTACAAAAAATGGCTGGTTTCCAAGAGGAAATCCAGTTCGAAGTGCTGCGCCGTTTACATAAGACACCTCAGATCAGTCAGCGCGCGCTGGCCAAGGATCTGGGGGTGGGGCTTGGCACGATCAATTTCTGCTTCCAGGCTCTGGTTGAAAAAGGCTTGGTCAAGATGCAAAACTTCAGCCAGAGCAAGAACAAGCTGCGCTATGCCTATTTGCTCACGCCTACCGGGGTGGCTGAGAAAGCGAAGCTGACAGCGGAGTTTCTGAAGCGCAAAGTGGCGGAGTATGAAACGCTTCAAGCCGAAACCCAGGCATTGAAGTCTGAGCTTGAATTTGATGGGTGCTCTGCAAAAGGATATCAAGGCCGATGAATGTACTGCTCACAGGCGGGATGGGCTACATCGGTAGTCACTCTGCGGTCGTGCTGTCGGAGTTGGGTCATCAAGTCGTCCTGTATGACAACCTGTCAAACAGCAGCGACACCGTACACGGAAATATTGAGCACATCACTGGGCAACGTATTCCCTTCGTCAAGGGAGATGTTCGCGACACCGAATTGCTCAAAAACACGCTCGCAACCCACTGCATTGACGCGGTCGTTCATTTTGCGGGGTTGAAGGCTGTCGGCGAGTCAGTTGAAAAGCCAGTCGACTACTACGCCAACAATGTTCAGGGCACCATCAGCCTGCTGCAGGCCATGCAGTCGGCGCAGGTCAAGACGCTTGTGTTCAGTAGCAGTGCCACGGTGTATGGCAAACCCGAGTACCTCCCCTTGGATGAGCACCATCCCACTAGCGCCACCAATCCTTATGGCCGTAGCAAGTTGCACATCGAAGAGATGCTGAATGACGTTGCGGCGTCAGCCCCTGGCTGGCGAATCGCTTGCCTGCGCTATTTCAACCCGGTGGGTGCTCATGCAAGTGGTCTGATTGGCGAGAACCCCAACGGCGTGCCCAACAACCTTATGCCCTATATCGCTCAGGTGGCCGCAGGGCAGCGAACCGTAT
>CAIVXW010000137.1 GCA_903910005.1 uncultured Methylococcaceae bacterium | reverse complement strand
GCCCCTCGCCCCTCGCCCCTAAGGATTAAGGGTCAGGGGGTAACACTTGCAGTCGCAGCATGAATCGGCAAAAATCCGGCGTGACATTACCACATTTTGTTTTTGACGGCACCGGGGTGAGTATCCGGCGGTACTGCACAAACATCATCGAATCAGGCCTCACGATGCGAAAACCTTCCCATGTCAGCTACTGGATCAACCAAACACTGCCGGTGCAGGTCGCTCTGGCCTCAGCCCTGCAGCAGATGTCATTCCTGGCGGTTTATCTGGTGGTTTCGCCGTTGCTGGCCCGAACCCTCAAACTGGATCACGACCAGTCGCTGCAACTGATTTCAGCCACCCTGCTGGCTTCGGCCATTGGCAGCATCCTTCAGGCTAGCGGCGTTTTGGGGGTGGGAGCCCGCCTGTTTTGTCCGCTGCAAACCACGGCATCCACCTTTGCCACCCTGTTTCTGGCCAAATCGCTGGGAGGATTCGGTGCCATGTTCGCTGCGGTGGCGGTTGCTGGACTGGCGCAAATGCTGTTTGCCGTGCTGTTTCAGCAATTCAGAAGCGTGTTTACGGTACAGGTGGCCGGTATCGCGGTCATGCTGATGGGTCTGGGATTGGGCTTCAACGGGGTCAAACTGGTGCTGGAGTCCGGGGAAACCGGCCAGTTGTCACAACGGGACGGACTATTGTGCTTCTTGACTCTGGGAACCATGATTTTTTTCAACGTCTGGTTCAACGGCTATCCCCGGCTGATTTCAGCCTTTCTGGGGCTGGCTGCCGGGTTTCTGGCCAGTGGGTGGAGCCATGCCATTCCCGAATCTGATTGGCTGCTGTTGAGTGAAACCCCGTTGTTTTACTGGCCTCACCCCATGAATCTGGGCTGGCGGTTCGATGACCGGATCATTTCGCCCGGCATCGTAACCGGACTGTTTCTGGCATTGAACGGTTTTGGTTCGCTGGTTGCCGCCCAGCGTTTCAGCGACGCCGACTGGAAGCGGCCCGATATGGCGGGGGTGCGGCGCGGGTTGTTGGCGGAGGGACTGACCAACGTCATCAATTCGCTGTTGAACGGGTTGCCGGTTACATCAAGCGGCGGGGCGGTGGGACTGGCAGCGGCCACCGGCTGTGTCAGTCGCTACCTTTCGTACTGGCTGGCCGGCATCATGGTACTGATTGCCTTCATGCCCCGGGTGATCGTGTTCTGGGAAATCCTGCCCCCGGCGGTGATGGGAGGAGCCCTGCTGTTTCTGGCCAGTTTTACTACCCTGGCCGGTATGCAGGTGATTACCTCCCGTCTGCTGGATAACAGAAAAATACTGACGGTCGGCATTGCCCTGGTACTCGGGATCAGCTACGAGCCGCTCCGGCATCTGATCCAGGCGGCGTTTCCCCAAACCGGACACTATCTGGTGTTTTCGGGCGTAGGACTCGGGGTGCTGGCGGCAGTCATCAGTTCTGCCTTGTTCCGCATCCGCGACCACACCCGCGACCGCTGCCGTTTTGCGGCAGTACCCGCCTCACTCGAACAGGTCATGGCTTTTCTGCAGATTCAGGGCAAACGCTGGGGAGCCCGTTCCGAGGTGGTGCATCGGGCCGAATACGCCACCGGGCAGGCTTTTGAGATTTTGCTGGAACACGGCCTGACGGCGGTCTCACCCGGGGAAATGGCTACGGTGGAGTTGGAAACCTTATTCAACGAACATACGTTCACGGTAGTTTTGTATTACCCGGGACCGCTGCTGTCGCTGGCCACACATCCCCCCTCCCATGAGCAGATGCTGGACAGTGACGATGCCGTTTTGCTGATGGCCGGATACCTGCTGAACCGCCTGGCCGATCAGGTGCGCGTCCGTCGGCAGGGCGAACGCTCGGAATTGCGGCTGGTATTCAACGATTGAAGGGGATAGCCGGGCCTGAACGGGCCGGAAACCACTGTCCCCGCCCGATGGCATATCCCTGTTGCAGACTGTTCCAGGCAAATTGCTGGGCTTCGGTCAGCACCGTCGGCAGGGCGGTGCATCCCCTGCGAGCCAGGCAGGCGGCTGCCGCTGCTGCCAGGGTGCAGCCTGATCCGTGATAACAGTGCGGCAACCGCGGCCACAGCCAATACCGGATGCCTTCCGCCGAAAACCAGCGGTTGATGACCACTTGCCCCTCAGTCGCTGTTTCATGGGTGCCGGTCAGTAACACATGGGCACACCCCGCCGCCAGCAAGGCCTGACCAGCCTGCTCGGGATCGTTCAATCCGGTCAGGCGGAATGCCTCCGGTGTATTGGGGGTCAGCAGTGTGGTGCGGGGAATCAGCCGGGTTCTGATGACGGCAAGCAGCCGTTCACCTGCCAGTGCCTGACCGCCGCCCGCAGCCAGAATCGGATCCAGCACCACCGGCACGGCGGGATATGTCTCCAGCACATCCGCCACCGCCCCGGCAATCATCGCATCTCCCAGCAAGCCAATTTTGAACACCGCCACCGGCAGATCCGCCAGCAGGGTGTGGGCCTGCATGCTGAAGTCATCGCAGTTCTGGGCAATCAGTCGCCGTACATTGACCGAGTCCTGAACGGTCAGGCAAGTAATGACACTGGCAGCATGGCAGCCGAACCGGTTGACGGTCTCAATGTCAGCCTGTACGCCCGCGCCACCGGTTGGATCATGGCCGGAGAAACAAACAACGACCGGGGGTGGTAATGGAGTGGACATTTTGCAGAGTGAGTGGAAAATTGACGGGATTGTCTAACTGACCTGATGGTTCCAGCATGTTTCATATCGTACTCTACGAACCGGAAATTCCGCCCAATACCGGCAATATCATCCGCCTGTGCGCCAATACGGGAACCCGCCTGCATCTGATCCGTCCGCTGGGTTTTGAGCTGGATGACAAAAAGCTGAGGCGGGCCGGGCTGGACTACCACGAATGGGCCGATGTCAGGCTGCATGAGGGTCTGGATCATTTTATCTCGACCGTGCAGCCGCGTACCCTGCTGACGTGCAGTACCAAGGCCCGTCGGGTGTATTCGGACCATGACTTTGAACCCGACGACGCGCTGTTGTTTGGCCCTGAATCACGCGGGCTTCCCGCTGACGTCCTCTGCCGGGTACCCGACGCTCAACGCTTGCGGATTCCCATGCAGCCCGGCAGCCGTAGCCTTAATCTTTCCAATGCGGTGGCGGTGATGCTGTACGAGGCCTGGCGGCAGCAGGGATTTTCCGCTGCCGTACCATAAAAAAAACCGCTGATCCATCCGGGCGGTCGGCCAGTCTTGCTGCCCTGCCCGGATCGGGGGTTTGAATACGACGTTGAATCCGGGAAACCCGGGATGCTTTTTGCCGCAACGATACAACAAATATTGATGCAGGCGGATAATTTCATCACCGCTTTACCCACGTACCCTCACATCTCGCTGCTTAAAAAAACACGATTTTAGGTTAGAATCCCCCCCTTTTTTACCAAGCCGGGAGTTCCATTACATCGTGTCTGATCATCTGCTACCCCATGAACTGGTTCCGGAATGGGAACAACAAGCCGCCGTGCTGCTGGCCTGGCCTTATGGCGGGGGGGATTTTGACCCGTGGCTTGCCAGTGTTGAGGATACCTATGAACATATTACCCTGGCCATTAGCCAGCGTCAG
>CAIVXW010000136.1 GCA_903910005.1 uncultured Methylococcaceae bacterium | reverse complement strand
TTCAACGGATGGTCTAACCACTCGGGGCCCAGGGGCGAATCGTTGGCAATGAGCAACAGCATCGCCTCCTTCAACCGCTTCAGGTCGTAGCGCCCCGAGCGGGAGAGGCGTTCCCAGTCTTTAAGGAAGGCCTTGGTGTAATCGCACGCCTTGGGCGGCGTTGCCCGCTTACTGCTGGCGGGTTTTTTTGTTGCCGCCGACACGTGCGTCTTCGAGGTCATCAATCAATGCATCAGCAGAGTCAAAACGGGCGGCACGGGCCTTGGCCATTGCGCGGGCTTCTTCCATTGCCGCACGGGTCTGGGCGTTGGGCACCTTAAGTTCCAGCGGGAAGGCTTGGTCATTGACCACGCGTTTGAGCAGGATGCGTACGGCATCCGACACTGACAGCCCCATGGCTGCCAGTGCTTCGCTGGCTTGCGTTTTGATTTCGTCGTCTACCCGGACGTGTAGCATCGTGGAATGGGCCATGATTAGTTCCTCAGTTTGCTTGAATTGTGTATCTCTTATGAGATACAGTCAAGAGGCGTATGGCAGCGGTGCGACTTGGTGCGAACAGGGGCTCATTGCTGGTGCCAAATCGGTCGGAGTAGGGCAGGCCAGTCGGCGTACAGGACATCCATGAGTGCCCGCTGTAGTCACTCACCGAGACGAATAGACCTCACTGTCGTATAGTCACGTTTCATGATGCCAGTTCAAGCAATGCCTGGCAGGACCAAGCAACTGCAAGCAAGTTTTCCCGATGGCACAAAGCATGGTATCAAGCACAAATCGCGATAAATATTCCTTAAGAATCAACATAGTTACATCCTTGTTGATAATAGAGTGGGAGTGATGTTTGTAAGTCATTGATATTAAAGTGCTTATTTTTATGGTTTTTTGGGGTGTCTGAAAAAAATATATAAATCAATGGGTTGGTATTTTGCAGCAGCCCAAAATTTGATCAGAAAAGAGGCTGAAATTTTTTCTGATGGTGTTTTCCACGGCACCAAAGTAGCAATGCTTTTTTCATGATGGCGAAGCCATGAGTCGGAAAACTCGCCGATGATGGTATCGCTCCTTCAACTTCCCTGTAGTGGCGGGCTTTGCGCCCGGATTTCGTGGCACTTTTCCATCATGGCATCAAGCCGAAAAACACATCGGCTATCTGCCTGCAACCGTTAACCAGCCATGGAACCCAGATGGTTTGTTAGTATCATATGAGATACTATAAGAAACATGAACAAACGAACCAAGCTGCTCGAAGGCATGCGCAACAATCCCCGAGACTGGCGGATTGACGATTTGCTTTCGGTGGCTGCCCAGTTCGGGATCGAGTGCCGCAATCATGGCGGTAGTCACCATGTTTTTGGTTACCCCGGTGTGGAAAGCGATGTGTCCGTGCCAGCCCACCGACCGATCAAGCCGATTTATATCCGGCAGTTCTTGAGTCTGGTCGACAGTGTCAAGGAGTTGCAATCATGAGCGCCACCATTAAGCAGATTGCTCAAATGAAGCCTGAATATCCCTTCGAGTCTTATGCCCACATCGTCAGCCCGCTGTCTGCGGAGGATGGTGGCGGCTATTTGATTACTTTTCCGGATTTGCCCGGCTGCATGTCCGATGGTGAAACGGAGGCCGAAGCGGTGGCAAATGGACGCGATGCTTTTGCATCGTGGATTTCAGCCAGAGCTGACGCCGGCAAGTCGATTCCGGCTCCAGCCTACCAACCTGACCCCGTGCCGATGGCTTCCGGTCGTTTTGTGACGCGCTTGCCCAGGTCAATTCATGCCAAGCTTGCGGAGCGTGCCAAGTCCGAGGGGGTTAGCTTGAATACCTTGGTGCTTGCCTTTATTGCCGAGGGTTTGGGGCGCAAAGACGCACATGTCTGAGGTGATGTGCACAAATGATGGTATCAATGAAATACCTGTTGAAAATAATCTTTATTTTCAACAGGTATTTCAT
>CAIVXW010000135.1 GCA_903910005.1 uncultured Methylococcaceae bacterium | reverse complement strand
CGCCGACACCGTGCCGCGTCTGGGCGGTTGCATCCTGCTGGCCGAGGATACACCGGACAGCCAGCGTCTGATTACCCTGCTGATCCGCCGTACCGGGGCGGAGGTCATTGTGGCCAGCAATGGTCTGGAAGCCGTGGAACGAGCCCAGGAGACGGAGTTTGATCTGGTATTGATGGACATGCAGATGCCGGTCATGAGTGGACTGGATGCGACCCGCATGCTGCGGCTGACCGGTTTTGATCAGCCAATCCTTGCCCTGACCGCCAACGCCACCGAAAGCGACCGCAAGGAGGCGATTGAAGCGGGCTGCGACGGCTTTTTGACCAAACCGATCGAGCAGGCAAATTTCTTTGCCGCACTTTCCAGCCATCTGCCTGCTGCCACTTCCGCCAGCGTAGCGGCATCGGCACCACGCCGGGAGCCACCGCCAGTCGATGCTGAATTTGCGGCACTGCAACAAAATTTTTACCGGGAATTGCCGGAACGACTGGCCGTCATTCAGCAGGCCTGCGAGCAGGAAAACTGGGCCGAACTCCGTAGCAAGGCGCATCAGCTCAAGGGTGTGGCTGGCAGCTTCGGGTTACCGGAGGCCTCCCGACTGTGTGGCCGGATCGAACAGCAGATTGCAGCGGCTGATTACCCCCCCGTTCCCGCCCTGGTCAGCGCGTTACTGGCCTGTAGCCCATCGTCCCTGTCTTCCAGTCCGTCCTGAGCCACCATGCCTTATACCTCACGCACTCCCGGCACTGCTTCTTCCCTTCCCCTGAACCAGCCCGGCTCAATACGCCTGTTATGGTGGATTGCCCTGGTGGTTCTAATTGGCAGCACGGTCATGCTGGTCTTTAATCTGGTCAATCAGGTCGGTGTTCGTCCCGGAGCCCCCATCCTGATCGCAGTGAGCGTGACGATGCTGATTTTGCTCCGGTGGCAAAAATTTACCCTGCTGGTGGCCTGGCTACTGTGCCTGGGGGGGCTGTTTTCCTCATTCATGGCGTCTTACGGCACCCTGGGCCTCCTGAGTATGAACTGGCTGACCATGCCGGTCGTCATCATGGTGAGTGGCTGGTTGCTGGGTCGCTCGGCCGTGTTCATAACCACGTCACTGTCGCTGATCGCAATCGGGGTGATGTACCTGCTGCATCTCGACGGGCATCAATTTCCGCAAAACTATACCCTGGGCACGGTGGTCACCGGATTGATGACGACCATGCTGGTTGCCGGTTTGGTGGCAGGCAGCCTGGCAGGCGTGTTTCAGCAGCAACTGGCACAACTGGATGAGGCACGCACCCACCTGACCACCCTGTTTGACAGCCTGGATGACCTGATCTGGACGGTGGATACCCGCCACTTTGGCTTGCTCAGTTTCAACCAGGCGTTTGCGGATTACATGCTGGCTGCAAAAGGCGTGCGCCTTGCCATCGGCATGACCCCGGCTCAACTCAATTCCGCTGACGCAGTCCGGGCCTGGTGGTCTGATTTGTACCAGAGGGCACTGGTCGCAGGCTCGCTGCGGGTGGAACACGCATCAGGCGAAGAGCGGGTTCACCAGATTTCACTGCACCTGATGCGGCGGGAGGGGGAAGCCTTTGCCATTTCGGTCATCGCCCATAACATTACCGAGGAGCGCATGGTGCAGCAACGACTGGAGCAGGCCGTTCAGCAACGTACCCGGGAATTGTCCATCGCCAAGGAGACGGCTGAAATTGCCAATCAGTCAAAAGGTTATTTTCTGGCCAATATGAGCCATGAGATTCGTACCCCACTGACGGCCATTCTGGGCTTTGCCGAAAGCCTCCGCGACCGGCACCTGAGCGAATCGGAACGTATGCAGGCGGTACACACGGTGATCCGCAACAGCCTGCACTTGCAGGGACTGATCTCGGACATTCTTGATTTTTCCAAAATTGAAGCCGGACAACTGGAGATCGAGCGAATACCGGTTGCATTGCCGGAACTGCTGGCCGATATGGCCAGCCTGGGCCAGGCACTGGCCAAAAATCATGCACTGGATTTCAGCAGCCATCTGCTGCCGCCGCTTCCCTCCCTGATCGAAACCGACATCACCCGACTGCGGCAAATCCTCATCAACCTGCTGGGGAATGCGGTCAAATTTACCCGCAGTCCGGGCCGGGTACGCCTGCTGGTGAGCAGCGACCCGGCAACCGGCACGCTGTTGTTTACGGTGCAGGACAGCGGCATCGGCATGGGTCAGGACACCCTCACCCGGTTGTTCAAACCCTTTGTGCAGGCGGATGCCTCCACCACCCGCCGTTTTGGCGGCACCGGGCTGGGCTTAAGCATTTCCCGCGAACTGGCCTTACGGCTCGGCGGCGATATTCAGGTTAGCAGCATTGAACACCTTGGCAGTCTTTTCATGGCGTCCGTGGCCATTGGCCAGGCAGAAGGCATGACCTGGCTGGAATCGCCGCAACAATGGACAAAACAGGCGACGCCCGACGAAGGCCGTCAGAACGGCCCCGGTAGTCATGGCGGGCTGGCAGGCCGGGTGCTGCTGGCGGAAGACACGGTGGACAATCAACGCCTGATCAGTCTGCTGCTCAAGCGTACCGGGGTGAATCTGACCATTGTCCAGAACGGGCAGGAAGCAGTGGAGCGGGTGCAGGAGGATGAATTTGATCTGATTCTGATGGACATGCAGATGCCGGTCATGGGGGGCATGGAAGCCACCCATCTGTTACGTCTGACCGGATTTGACAAGCCCATTGTTGCCCTGACAGCCAACGCCACCGAACTGGACAGGAGCCAGGCACTGGAAGCCGGCTGCACTGATTTTTTAAGCAAACCGCTGAATCAAGCGGCTTTTTTCCATATTCTCACCCGCTACCTGCCGACCCGCACCCCGGATGACGCCAACGCCGCCCCGCCTGCCTTGCTGCATCTGACGGATGATCCTGACTACCGCATCCTGCGGGACAGCTTCATGGACGAATTGCCCGAACGGCTGACGGCTATCCAGAACGCCCTGGCAGACGAAGACTGGGAGGGACTGCGGTTCAGGGCGCACCAGCTCAAGGGCGTGGCCGGCAGTTTTGGATTCCGCGAGACCAGCCGGATCGCCGGTCATATTGAAACCTGCATGGCGAGCGGAGACCACCGGCAACTGGATCACCTGGTGCAGACACTGCTTGATTCCGCCCGGCAGTCCGGCCAACCCGATTGACCGCCCCCCTGCCGGGAGGGCTGCGGCTGCACCCTCAATGGATCGCAAACTTCTGCGATTTTTGCGGGGTAACCGAAAAATCGCCCAGGTCGTATTGCAAGTCCCAGCCGCTCTGATTCAGGCCGTGAATCAGCAACCCGCAAAAGGAATGCAGCAGGGTCTGATCCATAACCAGTTCAATGCCTTTGCCCTGCTCCGGGTGCATGCACAACACCGGCAGGTTTTGCGGAGAGCGTTTGATGCTCAACTGCCCCAGCAACACCGGCTCTGAACCCAGCGGACGCACCGCCTGGCCGGTTTCGCGAAAGGGTGTAGCCAGATTGGCTTTGGTCATGACGGCATCGTGCTGGAAAGACAGCAGCGTTTCCTGCATTAACCGGTTGGGAGCGGCGCGGTTGAACCCGCCCAACACTTCCAGCAACACCGGCCAGATCAGTTTGACATACCGCCGGGTCAGCCAAAAACTGAACTCCTCACCTGTCGTCGTGTTGAAACGGAACAGCAAACGGTCCTCGCTGGTGGAGTAACTGAACTGCATCTGATTAATCTGACTGTTCATCCGGTAAAAACCTCGCGTTGATCCGGTTGGGTGAAAAAGAAAAAAGGCGCATGGCCGCCCCTCTGCGCCGACGCGTGCCCGTTCGGCATCGCCAGCGACGGCGCAGGGAATTCGCATCTCCGACAGGGATGCTTTGCTCCCCCGCAAAACACGCCCCAAGTCGTACCAAGCCCACGCATGGTGTGGGCGAGGTGCATCCATCCGGGTACGGATTACGCAAGTGAGGGTGTTCCGGGCGTCGTGAGTGGTGATTTGTGAGTGGCAACCATTGGACGCATAATATCGGGCCATTGCCTTCGGGCCAACCCTGCCACATTTCCAGCCTGTTATCGTGACCACTACCCTGTACGAACGCATACCGCTTGAAGAATTCACCGAGAAGGCTTTACCTGGACTATTCCATGTACGTCATTCTGGATCGGGCTCTGCCTCACCTGGCCGATGGACTCAAACCCGTGCAGCGGCGCATGGTTTACGCCATGTCGGAGTTGGGCTTGTCAGCCCAGGCCAAACACAAGAAATCGGCAACGGGTCAAAGCCGATGACGGCTGACTAACAGGACTGACCTCAACGTGACCGTAGAGAACAAACACACCAAAAAGCTGGAGCGGCTTGGTTTCAGTTTCGAACGCGGTGGCGTTCATACCGCCCGGACGATGATGCT
>CAIVXW010000134.1 GCA_903910005.1 uncultured Methylococcaceae bacterium | reverse complement strand
GTAAATCAGATCGTTGATGGTCAGGCTGTTTTCCTGCATCAGGCGACGACTGAATGCGTCTTTCCGCATCCGGCGGGGGCGTGTCTGTGGGTAGGCAACATGAAAAGGAGACATGGAATTTCCCGTAAGCATTCGCGATGGATGATGTATTAAACCGGGTGACAATATGATAGCGTCAGTTCGGGTTAAGGACAGGATGAATGGTAAGTGGTGAATGGTGAATGGCATCCCGGGAGCGCAGCGACCCGGGCTGTTGAATCACTCATTGACCCGCACATTGATTTCGTGCCGGGTTCATAGCCAGTCCCTGGGTTTAAGGAAATTTTGATAGAGGCCGTCTTCTGGGGTGCCTGGTTCCGGCTTCCATTGGTATTTCCAGTGGGCCACGGGCGGCAACGACATCAATATGGATTCGGTTCGACCTCCTGACTGCAATCCGAACAGGGTGCCCCGGTCGTATACCAGATTGAACTCGACGTAACGGCCCCGGCGGTACAACTGAAAGTTGCGTTCACGTTCACCGTATGGCGTATCCTTGCGTCGTCGTACAATGGGCAGATAGGCCTTAAGGTAATGCTCTCCCACGCTCTGCATGAAGGCAAAGCAGCGATCAAAATCCCATTCATTCAGGTCGTCAAAAAACAGGCCGCCGATTCCCCGGGTCTCGTTGCGGTGTTTAAGAAAAAAATACTGATCACACCAGGCCTTGAAGCGTGGATATACGTCGTCACCAAAGGGCAGACAGGCCTCGCGGGCCATTCGATGCCACTCAACGGCATCCTCCTCATACGGATAATATGGGGTGAGGTCAAACCCGCCGCCAAACCACCAGACAGGAGCCTCCTTTGCATGTTCGGCCATGAAACAGCGCACATTGGCGTGAGACGTGGGCACGTAGGGATTCAGTGGATGGATGACCAGGGAAACCCCGACCGCCTGGAAAGATCGCCCGGCCAGATCGGGTCGGTGTGCAGTGGCAGAGGGTGGCAGATTGGTGCCGGTCACGTGGGAAAAATTAACCCCGCCCTGCTCGAAGGTTGCCCCTCCGGTCAACACCCGGGTTCGACCGCCTCCCTTGCCGTTGGCGTAGGACCACGAATCTTCCTCAAAACGGGCGACCGGTTCCTCCTGTTCCATTCCCTGACAGATGGTATCCTGCAATTTGAGCAGATAATGACTGACGGTATTGATATCGGGGTTGCTCATGTGCTTGTGACTCTGGATGAAAATAACACGAAAATAAAAGGGTAATTCTAACGTCAGCCCGGAATAAGAGCCAGGGGTCAGGGAACAGGGGTTAGTGGCCACTCACCACTCACCACTCACCACTCACCACTCACCACTCACCACTCGCCATTACGTTATCATAGCCCAATGCCCGCCTTGTCCCCTTTTGTTTCGACCCGGTATCAATCCCTGTTCACGCATCTGGAATCCACCCCGTTGCGCCATTGGCTTGACCGGATGCCGGATCAGATCAATCAGGCTTTTAATGACCGTCGCCACGGCGACTGGCCCGCCTGGGAACAGGTACTCGAACAACTCCCTGCCCTGGCAGCCGATCAGGTACATCTTGATGCAGATTGTATCGGAGTTAGCGGCAGTCATTGCGATCAAGCCGCGCTCAAATCCCTCCTGCTGCAACTGCATCCCTGGCGCAAGGGGCCGTATCACATCCACGGCCTTCAAATCGATACCGAGTGGCGATCAGACTGGAAATGGCAACGACTGGCACCGCACATCGGTTCGCTGAAACGGCAGCGGATACTGGATGTGGGGTGCGGTAACGGATTTCATCTGTGGTGCATGTTGGGGGCAGGTGCCGAACTGGCCATCGGAGTAGACCCTACCCTGCTGAGTGTAGTGCAATTTCTGGCCATTAAACATTTCATGGGAAACTGGCCTGCCTATTTGTTGCCACTGGGGGTGGAGGATATTCCAGCCGGGCTTCGTGCGTTCGACACGGTATTTTCGATGGGGGTGCTATACCATCGTCGTTCGCCACTTGATCATCTACTGGAACTGCGGAATTTGCTGAAACCGGACGGACAACTGGTTCTGGAGACGCTGGTGGTAGACGGTTCTGCCGGTTACAGCCTGCTGCCCCCGGATCGCTATGCCCGCATGAGAAATGTCTGGTTCATTCCCACCTGCCTTACCCTGGAAGCCTGGTTATCCCGCTGCGGCTTCAAACGAATCCGCTGTGTCGACAGGACACCTACCCGTACCACAGAGCAGCGTTCCACCGAGTGGATGCGGTTTGAGTCTCTGGCTGCCTGCCTGGATCCGGACAACCCGCAACAGACAGTGGAAAAACTGCCGGCCCCGGTACGCGCCATCTTTCTGGCAGAAAGCCCCTGAAGCCTAGGCAAAAAAAAGGGCAGCACCGCTACCCTTTTTATCCACTCGTTCCATAGAAGGAACCCGGATGATC
Organism: uncultured Methylococcaceae bacterium; assembly: GCA_903910005.1. Classification (GTDB taxonomy): domain Bacteria; phylum Pseudomonadota; class Gammaproteobacteria; order Methylococcales; family Methylococcaceae; genus CAIVXW01. Next base: position 1,269 of record CAIVXW010000134.1, on the reverse strand, counting down.
AGATTTTTTCCTTGATGCGGGCTGCCTTGCCGGTCAAATTACGCAGATAGTACAGTTTGGCCCGGCGTACATCGCCGCGACGCTTGACCTGAATCTCCTGCACCTGAGGGCTGTAGGTCTGAAACACCCGCTCAACCCCTTCGCCATGCGACATCTTGCGTACGGTGAAAGCCGAATTGTAACCGCGATTGCGCTTGGCAATCACCACGCCTTCAAACGCCTGCAGACGTTCACGGTTGCCTTCCTTGACCTTGACCTGCACCACTACGGTGTCGCCCGGCCCGAATGCAGGAACCGTTTTCCGGCTCATCCATTCCGCTTCAAGTTCCTGAATGATGTTTATCATGCGTTTTCATCTCCACTGCAAATCGAATTTTGTAAGTAGTCGGTCATTCTTCCGGATATTCCCGGGTGTATTCGTCCAGAAGTTGTCGCTGTTCCTGATCAAGTTCGGCCTTGGCCAGCAGATCCGGCCGTCTGAGCCAGGTTCTGCCCAGGGATTGCTTGAGTCGCCAGCGCCGGATGGCTTCATGGTGGCCGCTCTGCAATATACCGGGAACAGTCAGTTCGCCCACCTGTTCGGGGCGGGTATAGTGCGGGTAATCCAGCAAACCCTCCATGTGCGAATCCTGGCGGGCTGAATCATCGTGTCCCAGTACCCCCGGTATCAGTCGCAGCACGGCATCCATCAAAACCAGTGCGGGTAGTTCGCCACCGCTGAGAACGTAGTCACCGATAGACCATTCTTCGTCAATTTCAAGGTCTATCAAGCGTTCGTCAACCCCTTCGTAGCGTCCTGCCACCAGAATCAAGCGATCCAGGGCAGCAAACCGGATCATGGCATCCTGATTAAGCAAGCGGCCTTGCGGGGTCAAAAACAGGGTGGTCGCCGGTGTTTGGTCATCCCTGCGGGCAGCCTGTATGGCAGCCCGCAAGGGTTCTACCTTCATTACCATGCCCGGCCCGCCGCCGTAGGGTCTGTCATCTACCGTACGATGCCGATCAGCGGTGTAATCGCGGGGATTCCACAACTTCAGGGTCGCATACCCGGTACCGAACGCACGACCGGTCACACCGCAACAGGCCGCCTGCCTGACAATGTCCGGAAACAGGGTGACGACGTCGAACCGCACGGACGTCAAAAATCCTCGTCCCAATCGACCAGGACATATCCCGCCGCCAGATTGACTTCCCTGACAAACCGACCTTGTACAAAAGGAACCAGTCGTTCCCGATCTCCGGCCAAAACCATTACATCGTGAGCCCCCG
>CAIVXW010000133.1 GCA_903910005.1 uncultured Methylococcaceae bacterium | reverse complement strand
GTGGCCACCCCTGAAAGACCCAGGCCGATGTCCAGCGACGCCAGGGGCTGCGGATGCAGCAGGCGATTGAACGCCATCCAGCCGATACTGGCGGCAGCCAGTAAAATCAGCAGCCCCTCAAAACCACTGGCAAAATATTCGGCCTTGCCGTGACCAAACGGATGCCCCTCATCCGCCGGCCTTGCGGCGAACGCCAGCATGAACAGCGAGAACACGGCGGCCACCAGATTAACCAGTGATTCTGCGGCATCGGACAGCAGACCGACCGAACCGGTAATCCACCAGGCCCAGGCCTTGAGGGCCATGGTCAGGAGGGCGGCCCCGATTGATAACCAGGCAAATCGGGTCAGGTCGACAGGGGACGGGCTGTTTGTATCAGGTGCCATTTGTTTTATGCTCCACGGGCCATTTTTTGTTACAGGTATTTTGTCATCATGCAAGCTGCTCCGCCTTCTTCCAACACCCGAACATTGCGTCGCAATCCCAAGCGTGGCCGTATCGCCGGTCTCTGTGCCGGGCTGAGTGAAAACCTGGATGTGGACGTATTCTGGATACGACTGGCCGTGGTGCTGTCGGTCTTCATCTCGTTCAGTACTACCTTCTGGATTTATCTGGTCCTGTGGCTGGTGATACCCCGGCGCGAGGAAACCCCCCTGCCCCCGGTCTCGTTCCGGCTATGGTGGACGCTCAAACGAATCCAGCGGCAGGTAAACCGGGCGCATCGCCGGTTGCCGCCTGATCTGGCAGATGAAATCCAGACCGTGTTTGATCTGGTCAAGGTATTGGCTCCGCATTTTGACGACAGCCGTCTGCTGACTGCCGATCATGCGTCGATTCAGGCGGTGGCACTGCAACGCTTTCCGGCCCTGATCCGCCAGTTCATGCTGATACCGACCCGCCGTACGGCAACGACCGACAGCCTGCATGAGCGGTTGCGGCATGAGTTGCAACGGCTGGCGCAGGCGTTACGTACCGGCCTGGATGACATCCCGGGTTGGGGGAGTCGTCCGGAGGGCGGCAGCGGGTCATCGGTCGGGGTCGGGCAGGCCCGCTGGCGAACCACCCTGACGCCGCTCAGAAACCGGCTGGAGGGCCGTATCGGGCCGGAAACCCGTGCCCGTCTGGATGATCTGGAGACCCAACTGCTTTTTTTGCTGGAGCGGGAGCCTGCACCCGCAGGCTTCGATCCGGATCTGCTCGAAATACGCAAAATTGCCGATGAATACCTGCCGGATGCCCTTAACCAGTATCTTCGGCTGCCCGCTGACCGGGCACGGCAACAGCGGCTGGCCGATGGCCGTACCGCCGAGGAGGCATTGCATGACCAACTGGTGGTGCTGTCATCCCGGCTGGGAGAACAGGCCCGCACCGCCTTTGAGCAGGAGGCACGCGGGCTGATGGTACACGGTCGTTTCCTGCAGGAGAAATTTGCCCCCCTGGACGCGGTCGGCCAATCCGCTTCAGTGCAGGCTGATTCTGAGGGCCGCCGCCCCGGCGATGGGAGCCAGGGTCACTCCCAGAACCAGCAACGAGCCGAGGAAATAAATCTGTCCCTCAACTGGCAGACCGGCACTGGCAGCAGTGACCGCCTGAGTAGCGAAAATCAGTATGGGGATGTAGAGCGGTAACACCAGCAGGGTCAATAACACCCCGCCCCGTTTAAGGCCAACGGTCAGGGCGACTCCGATGGAACCAATCAGGCTCAACAGCGGGGTGCCCATCAGCAGGGTTACCATCAGGGTTTTGATGGCACTGTCAGGGAGTGACAGCAACAATGCCAGCAGTGGGGCCATCAGCAGCATGGGCAGACCTGACACCAGCCAGTGGGCCAGAATTTTGGCCAGCACCAGGGCGGGCAAGGGATAAGGACTCAAGGCCATCTGCTCCATCGCGCCATCGTCAAAATC
>CAIVXW010000132.1 GCA_903910005.1 uncultured Methylococcaceae bacterium | reverse complement strand
GGTGCTTACGGTTTCAGCATGAGTTCCAATTACAACAGCCGTCCCCGCCCGGTCGAACTGATGGTCGACGGAACCACAGTCACCCCGATTCGCCCCCGCGAGACCCTGACGGATCTCTATGCCAGTGAACGGATGCTGGACTGACATGACGCTGAAATTCACCAAAATGCAGGGGCTGGGCAACGACTTTGTGGTCATTGATGCCATACGCCAGTCAGTCAACCTGACGCCCGGGCAGGTTCGGCAGTTGGCGGATCGTCATTACGGCATCGGCTGTGACCAGATTTTACTGGTAGAACCGGCCCCGGATGCCTCGGTTGATTTCCGCTATCGCATCTTCAACGCCGATGGCAGCGAAGTGGCCCAGTGTGGCAACGGTGCCCGCTGTTTTGCCCGCTTCGTCCGGGAGCAGGGATTGTGTGAGCGCGACCGGATTCAGGTGCTGACCGCCGCCGGTCGCATGACGCTGATCCACCGTCCGAATGGTGGGGTATGTGTCAACCTGGGCATTCCCCGTCATGAGCCGGCTGCCATACCGGTGCGGGCGACACAGGAACAATCCCGTTACACCCTGACCCTGGACGACCGTGTTTGCGTGTTCGGCGCGGTATCCCTGGGTAATCCTCATGCGGTCATTGCGGTTGAGGATATCGACACCGCCCCGGTTGCACACCTGGGACCACTGCTGGAAAGCCATCCCTTCTTTCCCGAACGGGCCAACATCGGCTTTTTGCAGCCGCTGGATGCACATCACGCCCGCTTGCGGGTTTATGAACGGGGAGCCGGAGAAACCCTGGCCTGTGGCAGCGGTGCCTGTGCCGCCGCCGTCATCGGCATTGAACATCACACCCTGCAGAGTCCCGTCTCGGTGACACTGCCGGGCGGGACGCTGCTGATCGAATGGGCCGGACGCGGACATCCGGTCAACATGACAGGGCCTGCCCACACCGTATTTGAAGGACAAATGGATCTATGACAACCGCTTCCCAGCCGCGTAAACGGGGATCGTCGCCGCTTACGGACGAAAAAGTCGAGGCTTACCTGCGCGAGCATCCGGAATTCTTTATGACTCACGGCAGCCTGCTCGAAATCATCCGGGTTCCCCATCACTCCGGAACCGCCATTTCCCTGATTGAACGCCAGGTCAGTGTATTGCGGGAAAAAAATGCCCGCTTGCAGGAACAACTGGCTGAAATTATCGAAATTGCCTGTGACAACGATGTACTGAATCAACGCCTGCATCAACTGACCCTGGTTCTGCTGGCAAGTAACGACGCCGATACGGTTCTAGGTCTGCTGGAAGAAAGCCTGCATCAGTATTTTCAGGTGGATCGGGTCATCGTTTGCAGTTCTCCCGGGCCGTCACTTTCAGGCGGTCAACCTGACAACCCGCTGGACAGCCTGTTGAAACAGGGTGAAGCCTGGTGCGGGGGCGTTGACGATACGGCCCTGGCCCAATCCCTGTTCGGCGAAACGGTTGCAGGGATTCGGTCGTTTGCCGTGACGCCACTCGACCACGCCGGTTTCAGGGGATTGCTGGTGCTGGGCAGTCGTGATCCGGATCGCTTCAAGCCCGGCATGGGGTTACTTTATCTGCGTATACTGGGCGAGATCGTCGCTGCCCGCCTGTCAGCCCTGTTGTCGCAGTAAATCGCCGATGCAACCCGCTGCCGCACGACAACTGGAGGATTATCTGGACGGATTGCTGGTGCGACGACGCTTGTCAGCCGCAACCGTCCAGGCTTACGGCCATGATCTGGCGGTGTTCAGAACGTTCTGCGAAGCCAGTAGTATTGACGCCTGGGATCAGGTAAAGACTTACCACGTCCGCGACTATCTGGTCAGTCGGCACGATCAGGGTCTGGGTAACCGCAGCCTTCAGCGCGAATTGTCCAGCCTCAGGGGTTTTTTTGCACATCTGGTCAAACAGCACGGATTCAGCGGCAATCCGGCTGACGCCGCCCGGGCACCCCGGGCGGCACGCACCCTGCCCAAACCCCTGGATACCGATCAAATGGCCGGGCTGCTTGATGTGGAGACCGATGACGAACTGGAAACACGCGATCTGGCCATCTGGGAACTGTTTTATTCATCGGGCCTGAGACTGGCCGAACTGGTGGGACTGAACCTGACAGATCTGGATTTGCAGGAGGGTTCGGTACTGATCCGGCACGGCAAGGGCAACAAGTCCCGGATCGTGCCGGTCGGGCGCAAGGCCCGGGAAGCCCTGGATCACTGGCTCATGCTGCGGGGAAATTATGCCCCGCCGGGAGAATCCGCCCTGTTCCTCAGCCGCCTGGGTAAACGCATCGCCCCCCGAACCGTCCATGCCCGACTGGAACGCTGGCAACTGCGGCTGGGCATCGCCGAACATCTGCATCCGCACCGGTTGCGTCACTCCTTTGCCAGTCATCTGCTGGAATCCAGCGGCGATCTGCGTGCCGTACAGGAACTCCTCGGCCACGCCAACCTGTCGACCACCCAAATCTACACCCATCTTGATTACCAGCACCTGGCCGATGTCTACGACAGAACCCACCCCAGGGCCAGAAAAAAGCCGGATACGACAGACCCTCCAGCATAAATGCCCTGTTTGGGCTATAATCCGGGCCTTCAGGTTCACTGCTACAGGATAAAACCATGTCAGAATCAATCCCTTCAGCGCAGGATTCAAACAAAAAAACGGCATTCAACCTCAGGGAATTCCTTGAATCCAGAGATCCCAAACACAGGGGGCTGATGGTACCGGTCGGCATTGCCGCACTGGTTGCCACCCTGATCCTCGCCGGCATATCCTGGTTCTGGAGTATCGAACCGAAAGAATTTGATGTCGTCGAACTGGCCGCCCATGAAGGCAACGTCAAAAATCCCAAGGAATTGCCACTGGGGTTCGCGTATGCAACCACACTGATCCATATCGGAGAGACACTGCTCCATAAAAATGGCGGTTTTCTGTCCAACGACGTATTTCCGCCGTCCGTCTTTCTCGACAACATTCCCAACTGGGAATACGGCGGCCTGATTGCCCTGCGTGACGCGACCACCGCACTGCGTAACCACATCGCCCGTGCCCAGACCCAGTCACGGGAAGATCCTGACCTGTCCCGGGCCGAACCGTATTTCTATTTTGATCACAAATCCTGGCAATTACCCTCCTCTGAAGCCCAGTACGAAAAAGGCATCGAAGCCCTTGAAGGCTACAAGGAGCATCTGCTGGAACGCGAAGCCAATTTTTACGCCCGTGCCGATAACCTGCGCCAATACCTTGAAGTACTGGAAAAACGACTGGGCGACTATTCCAACCGACTGAGTGCCAGTGTCGGTGATACGGCACCGGCGATGCGAATCGGCCTTAATGAACACCGTCCGGCCACCCGGCGCACGCCCTGGCTGGAAATCGACGATGTGTTTTTCGAGGCACGCGGGTATACCTGGGCCTGCATGCACGTACTCAAGGCGGTGGAATTTGACTTCCGTGACATTCTGGGCAACAAGACGGCTCTGGTTTCACTGCAGCAAATCATTCGGGAACTGGAAGACGGTCAGGCCCATCTGCTGAGTCCGGTCATTCTGAACGGCAGCGGCTTCGGCCTGTTTGCCAACTATTCCCTGACCCTGGCCAACTACATTGCCCGGGCCAACGCGGCCACCATTGATCTACGCAGTCTGCTGCAACAGGGTTGATACCGCTACACCATGCGGGTCAAACTCAAAACCCTGGGGTGTCGCCTCAACGAAGCCGAACTGGAGGCCTGGGCCAGACAGTTCGCCCACGCAGGCCACCGCATCGTAACGGAAGACGAGACTTGCGACCTGGTTGTTTTCAATTCCTGTGCGGTGACCGGCGATGCCGCCCGCAAATCACGTAATCTGGTTCGGCGCGAGAAACGGCACAACCCCACCGCCCGGGTGGTGCTGAGTGGTTGTTACGCCAGTCTGAATCAAACCGGGGCAGCCGCACTGGACGTTGATCTGGTCGTGACCAACCCGGACAAACACCGCCTGGTCGAGCTGGTACAGGAACGTTTCAATCTGCCTGCCGAACCTCCAAACCCACTCGATCCGGTCGAATCAGCCCTGTTCAGGCGTGGACGGCAACGGGCGTTCATCAAGGTTCAGGACGGCTGCCGCTACCGTTGCACCTACTGCATTGTCACCGTGGCCCGGGGGGAAGAACGTAGCCGTCCGGTTGAGGACATCGTCGCGGAAGTGAAAGCCATTCAGGCTGAAGGCATCCGGGAAATCGTACTGACCGGCGTTCATCTGGGGGGATACGGCAGTGATCTTTCCCTGCGACTGGATCATCTGCTGGAAGCCCTGCTTGAGCAAACCGACATCCCCCGCATCCGTCTGGGCTCACTTGAACCCTGGGACATTCCTGAACCCCTGATCCGGTTGTTTGACAACCCCCGGCTTATGCCGCACCTGCACCTGCCACTGCAAAGCGGTTCGGACACGGTACTGCGACGCATGGCCCGCCGTTGCCGTACCGATGAGTTCAGCCGCCTGGCCGACACCCTGCGAACGGCCATTCCCGACATCAACCTTACCACCGACCTCATCGTGGGCTTTCCCGGTGAGACCGAGGCGGAATGGCAGCAAACCCTGGATTACGTAGAAAAAACCGGTTTTGGTCATATCCATGTCTTCGGCTACTCGCCCCGGGCAGGTACCCCGGCCGCCGGACTGCCGAATCCGGTGCCGGTTGCCGTGATACAGCAACGCAGCCAGATGCTGCGGCAACTGGCCGAACAACAAGCCCTGCATTTTCGCCACCGCTTTCTGGGCCGGGTCTTTCCGGTTCTGTGGGAAAAAGCCCGAACCCGTCCCGACGGCAGCCAGGAAAACACTGGCCTGACCCCCAACTATCTCCGGGTGGCATTGCCCTTTGGCGGGGATGCCGACAAACTCAACCAGATCACCCCGACCTGCCTGACCCGCCTGTTGGAAGCCTTTGAAAACGGTGATTTTGAGGGAAGTACGCTACGCGAATCAGGGATAACGTGAATCCGGGATTGGGTGGTTGACATGCCGGACGACCGGGATGGCCGCACTACCGGGATACCACCCACCATTCACCCTGCTCCTACCTGAACTGACGTTATGTCTACCGGGAATGTCATGAGTATGGCGCGTTAGCCGGAATTGAGGATACCCCGGCTAACGGCTGTGATGCGCCGGGCTGAAAAAGCCCGGGAGGAGAGGAAAGATGAGGCGTCTTACTCAGCGGTTACGGTTTTGTTCTTTTCGACAATCCGCTGACGGAACGTGAACAGCGACGGATCGGCCGGATCAACCGTCACTTTCAGCCAGTGAAGGTTAACCGTGCCAAAGGTTTCAACCCGGGTGAAGTTTTCCAGACGGGGTTCAGCCGATTCCCAGGGGGACTTCTGAAATTCAGCCGCCGGATCAAAGGCATTCGGCAGCGGTTTGTCGATGCGGAAATAGTGGCTGTCACCGTGAACCAGCACCACCGGCTTGCCGAAAGCTTTGGTTTCACTTTCGAGCAAGGTCAGGAAGTCCTGAAAACCGGTCAGTTCAGTTGTGGGAATCGCGTCCCAGGGATTGGCCTGAATAATAACCATCAGGCCAAGCTTGTTGGTTTTTTTGGCGAACTCGAAGGCTGATTTCAGCATGGCCAGATTGGCGGCATTACGCTTGTCGTAATCTTCCTTCATGGCTGCATCGTAGGTGTTGTTGGTGGTGGCCGACAACCCGTTGTTGCTGCCCGGAACGTTCAGGCCAACAAAAGTAACGCCACCGGCTGACCAGGTCACGTTTTCCGGAAAGTCCCTGCTCTGACGCTTGAGGGCCATCTTCTGGACGCCCAGCGTCATCTTGTCGTCAAACTTGAAGAACATCGAACGCAGTTTGGCCATACGCTCCAGCGGGTCATAACCACCGGCCTTGGTGCGGTGACAATCCGTCCATTCGTTATCGCCCGGAACATAGATGAACGGCTTGGCGAATGCGTTGAAATCGTTGTAACGGGTCTGGTACAGCTCATCGGTACACGGGACGGAGCCGCCCTTGATGTCACCGTCGTGAATCACGAAACGGATGGACGGGTCACTGTTGATGTCATCGCGCAGATTGGGAAATTTGGCTTCCTGGGCGGCGTCGTATTCCTGGTCGCCGATCAGGGCAAAGGAAAAGCCGCCAGCGGCCAGGCTGACCGAACTGGCCAGACACAGGGACAATGCTGCCGAAAGCAGCAAAAGGGGGTGTTTCAACATGCCGAACAGTCTCCGGTTTTGAATGGTTGGAAAAGGGGCACATTGTCGGGAGTGCGTGTTACCGCAAGATGATTGGCCTCTGCTATTTTTATCTTGGCCCGGAATGAGCGAAAATAGCCCGCTAATCAAGTCATTCATCTTCGCTCGTGAGGCCACAACAATGGAAAACCTGATTCAAAACCTGCAACGCACCATCCGTGCCCTGGAAACCCTGAGCGAGAAGCCCCAGACCGAGACTGAACAGATTGAAGAGTTGCTTGACCAACTCTTTCAGCAAAAAATCGATCTGGTCAACATGCCGCTCAATCCGGCTTCTCCCCTGTTTCAGCAGGCCGCACAAACCATGGCACTGGCGGCTACACACACTGAAAAAGCCGTTCGCAATCCCGCCGCCCTGCGGGAGGCTCTGGCTCTGGTCGGGGAGGCGACCAACAAACTGGCAAAACTGCTCAACGGGATGCCATCCTGATACGCGTCAGGGGCTGACTTTTTCGCCCAGTAAATCCCGCGCCAGGGCTGCCAGTTTCACGGCAGCCTCGGGCGGGCCCAGCAGTTCCCTGACCCGACGCAGTTCCTCCCGCATGTTGTCCGCGTAGCGGTGATCCCGAAGAATCCTGCCAATTTCCCCGGCAATGTTGTCCGGGTTGGCCTCGTGCTGGATGAATTCCCTGACGATGGAACGACCCGCCAGAATATTGGGCAGGCCAATCCAGTCAATTCTGACCAGCAATCGTCCCAGCCAGTAACTCAGTCCCGACAACCGGTAGATGATGCACAGCGGCACGCCCATCAGGGCTACCTCCAGAGTGGCTGTACCCGAGGTGCTGATGACAGCATCACAACAATTAAGGGCATCGTAATTCTGTCCCTCAATCACCTTGACCCTGACAGGATGGCGAGCCAGTTCCTCCCTGAGAAGGCTGTCCGCAATGGTGGGAGCCCTGAACAACACAAATTGCAACCCGTCATGGGCACGGGCCAGTCGAACCGCACTCTCCAGCATCACCGGCAGTAACTGCCTGACTTCCTGGGTGCGGCTTCCCGGCAGCAGGCCAACCACCGGTAACAGGCGCGATAAACCGAATTGATTGAAGGCATCATTGCGTGGCAGGTTAGCCTTGACCTTGCCGACCAGGGGATGTCCTACGAAAGTCACCGGGATGTGATGCTTTTGGTAAAACGGCACCTCAAAGGGAAAAATCACTGCCATGTGGTCGATGATACGACCGTAGCTTCGCACCCGCCCGGGTCGCCAGGCCCAGACTTGCGGGCTGACATAGAACAAAACCTTGATGCCGAGCGAACGGGCGGTTCGGGCCAGCCTGAAATTGAATTCCTTGTAATCCACACAAATCAGCAGGTCTGGCCGTTCCTGACGCAACAGCCGGCGCAGGGTACCCAATGCCCGGCTGATTTCGGGATAATGCCGGATCACTTCCGCCAGGCCAATCACACCCAGGCCGGAGGAATCAACCCGGATGTCGATGCCGGACGCCCTCATCTGCCCACCGCCCATGCCGATCCCGCGAATGCCGGGTATCAGTTGACGGAGGTTGTTGAAAAGGTCGGCGGCATGGCGATCGCCGGAAGCCTCACCGGCCACCAGCATGACGCAGGGAGGGTGTTTGTGCATGGTTATGCCTGTCTGACTGCTGTTTTTGCTGCGGCCTCAAGTGCCACCTGAATCTGATGGCACAGATCGCCTTCGGTGACGTGCCAGTGATTCCGGTTGATTCGCAGGGTCTGACACGCTGCCGGGTCAAGTTCGACCCGGCTGACATGAGCAAAACCCGCCCGTTCCAGACCCAACGCCTGCCCGCCTGCGCCAGCGCAAATTTCTATTGATGTCAGTGTCATGTTTTCCACCTGCAGGATTCAGTGACTATTGTAACCCGGGACTCCGATCCTGTGGCAGGCAGTCGCCTGACGTTGCTGTCATGTTACCGTTACGACACGCCCCTATGATTCGTCCCCCAGTTCCACTCCGGTTACCCGCCATGCAAAACGAAACACCAAAAATAATAGGCCGTCGGCCCGTCTACCCTGCCCGGCGGCCTGTAGCCGCAGGTATCCCGTCGTCCAGTCCGGATAACCGAGGCCTGTTTGGCGAAAAAACGCTGCAGTCGCCGGGTTGTCAGACCCGACACACCATCACGGTGCTGGGTCGGCTGTCATCCTGCCTGTCCGACAAATAATCAGTCGGCACCTCAGCCCAGCCGGGTGCCTCCCACTGTCAGGCCATCGACCCGCAAACTGGGTTGACCAACCCCGACCGGGACACTCTGACCGTCCTTGCCACAGGTGCCAACGCCGGGGTCAAGGTTGAGATCGTTGCCAACCATGCTGACCCGGGTCAGGACATCCGGGCCGTTGCCGATGAGGGTGGCTCCCTTGACCGGGCGGGTAATCCGGCCATTCTCGATCAGATAAGCCTCGCTGGCCGAGAAGACGAATTTGCCGGAGGTAATATCGACCTGGCCGCCACCGAAGTTTTTGGCGTAAAGCCCCTGGCTGACCGAGGCCAGAATTTCGGCCGGGTCGTGCTGACCGGCCAGCATGTAGGTGTTGGTCATGCGCGGCATGGGGAGGTGGGCATAGGATTCACGGCGGCCATTGCCGGTGGGTGCCACCCCCATCAGGCGGGCGTTGAGCCTGTCCTGCATGTAACCTTTAAGAATGCCATTTTCGATCAGCACGGTATTATGGCTGGGAGTGCCCTCGTCATCGACCGTCAGCGAACCACGCCGTCCCGGCAGGGTACCGTCATCGACCACGGTACACAGCGAAGACGCCACCCGTTCACCCACCCGACCGGAAAAGGCAGACGTGCCCTTGCGGTTAAAATCGCCCTCCAGTCCGTGTCCGATGGCTTCATGCAGCAGGATGCCGGGCCAGCCTGAACCCAGCACCACCGTCATGGTGCCGGCCGGTGCATCAACCGCCTCCAGATTGACCAGAGCCACCCTGACGGCTTCGCGGGCATACCCGGTGGCCCGGTCACCTTCCAGAAAATAGTGGTAATCACTGCGTCCGCCGCCACCGGCACTGCCCTGCTCGCGCCGTCCGTCCTGTTCGACGATCACGGATACGTTGAGGCGGATCAGGGGGCGCACATCCGCATACATCTGGCCCTGGTGATCCATCACCATGACCACATCCTGGCAACCGGCCAGACTGACCATGACCTGCTCCACCCGGGGGTCAAGCTGACGGCAGGTAGCGTCAATCCGTTTGAGCAGATCAATTTTGTCCTGCTCAGGCAGCGAGTGGAGCGGATCGACCGGCAGGTATAAGGCCTTTGGACCCTGCGGGGCAACCTGCACCCGGCTTTGGGCGTCCTGCCCCAGACGGGCAATGGCACGGGCGTTATGGGCCGCCTCAATCAATGTAGGCAGGGTGATTTCGTCGCTGTAGGCGAAGCCGGTTTTTTCGCCGGTAATGGCGCGTAGCCCCACCCCCTGTTCAATGCTGTAGCTGGCATCCTTGACGATGCCGTCTTCCAGTCCCAGGGATTCAAACCGGGTTTGCTGCAAATAAATGTCGGCGGCATCCAGCCGGGAACCCAGCAGTTCTCCCATGGCCCGGTCAAGATTATTCAGGGACAGGCCGACGGGTTCCAGCAGGGTGGTTTGTGCAATGGCAAGTGTGTCAGGAGTCATGTTGGGTGGCGATGATGGATTTAAGGGTGAGAGTGGTTGCCTGCAAGCAGCTTGCGGTGTTGCAGGGCCGGAAAGGCCTGGCGAACCCGTTGCAGGTGGTCAGGATCAAATTCAGCCATGACCACGCCAGCGCCCTGGGCGTGCGAGGCCAGTATTTTGCCCCAGGGATCAACGATCATGCTGTGACCAAAGGTTTCGCGGCCATTGACATGAAAGCCGCCCTGGTTGGCGGCCACCGTATAACACAGATTTTCCACCGACCGGGTTCTGACCAGGAGCTCCCAGTGGGCGGCTCCGGTGCGGGCAGTAAATGCCGAGGGAATGGCCAGAAGGTCAAGCCCGTCGGCCAGCATCTGCCGGAACAGTTCCGGAAAGCGAATATCGTAGCAAATGGCCACACCCAGGCGACCAAAGGGGGTGTCCAGTACCAGGGCATGGGTACCGGCCTCGACGGTGTCGGACTCCTGATAACACTCCTGGGTACCGGGTACATTCACGTCGAACAAATGAATTTTATCGTAACGCCCCACCTGGTTGCCGTGTGCGTCAAATACCAGCGATGAGGCACGTACCTTGCCGTCTGCGGCCCTGAGCGGCAGGGTACCTCCCACCAGCCACAGTTTTGCCTTTTCGGCGGCATGGGCCAGAAAATCCTGGATGGGCCCCTGGCCAGGTTGCTCGCCTGCGGCCAGTTTGTCGGTATCCTGAAGCCCCATGAGGGCAAAATTTTCAGGCAGTACCGCCAGGCGGGCCCCGTTTTCAGCGGCCTTTTCGATCAATCGACCGGCTTCAATGAGATTGGCACTGACCTGAGGCCCGGAAGCCATTTGCAGTGCAGCGAGTCGGATTTTGTTCACGTCGATCATTCCTGTTCGTTGGGTTGTTTGGCGGGCGTCAGCCCGGACAAGGTTTCAAGTTTTTGCCAGGCCCGGTTCAACCATTCCAGTGAGGGGCCACGGGGCATTTTTTCCATGCGGGGCGATTGCCAGGAGTCGGTAACCCGGTAGTGGCTGGCCGTGATGTTATCTACCCGGTCACCCAGCAACCGCTGGGCTACGAATACGGCCGCTCCTACGGCAGGCCCGCCAGCCAGTGCCCCCGCAATCGGCAGGGCTGCCGTGGTGCGGGGAATGACCGTAACGGTCTGATCCAGATCGTGCTGCAACAGCCCGGCCCGGCCACTGACCAGAATGCGGGCGGGTACGGCGTCGATCAGCAATCCGTCGGTCAGAACCTGTCCCTGTTCCAGTCGTAACAGCCCTTTGACACCGTCGTAGGCCAAACCTTCCCCGAACAGGTCGCTGAAATCAAAATTGAGCCGTCGCCACAGCGTATCCAGATTGAGCAGCCCCAGCACCCGTCCCAGTCCCGGGTCTACACGGGGCAACCCCCCCTTGCCCAGAACCAGGGCGACAGTGCCTCCCAGTTGATCCAGGGCAAATTGCGGAGGGCCACCCGGCCAGTTCAGGCTGACCTCAAAACGGGCCGGGGTTTCCCGCACCACACCGGGCCAGCCCAGTCGGCTGAGGGTCTGATCCAGCCCTTCCAGTTGCAGCAGGCCTTTCAGGCGGGTTTGCCGCCGCCCCCAGCGGTGATTCCACTCGCCTTCCAGGGTGAGTACCTGGCCGGGTGCCTGCCAGTGCAAGTCACGCAACTGGTAGTGGCCCGGGGTCTTGCCCGTGTTAAAGTGAAGTTTACCCAGTTCCACCTCGTGCCAGAAGACCTGATCCACCCGTACATCCAGCGTCGGCAGTCGATCCGGCTCCAGGCAGGGAGATTCCCCGGTCGGACAATCCGCACCGGTCGGGCTGGCGGGGGCGGTATCGGCTGGCGGCCCTGCCGGGGCGGGTTTGAGGCGGGGCCAGCGCAACCGGTCGAGTTCCACCTGCAGATGCCCGGCATTCGCCCGGAACCGGCCTTGCGCCAGTTCCCCGGCCAGGGTTCCGCCATAGGCATTGCCTTTCTGGTTCAGGCCGAGCCGGAACTCACCCAGTGGCTGTTGCCGCCAGGTCAGATGACGGGTGTCCAGTTCGAGTCGATCCAGATTCACCGGCATCCGCCCCGATTGGGCCGCTGAATCCGGCGACGCGGTAGCGGCTTCCACGGTGGTCGGGCCGGAAAGCAACCGCCACAACGGCAGCCATTCGCTCAGTTCCAGCCGTTCCAGTCGGGCCAGCAGGCTGAATCCACGGGCCTGCCCGGTTGCAGGCACCGCGCGTCCCACCGCCAGGCTGCCACCGCGCCAGACAAATCCCTGAGCCGGTTCGGCGAAGCGAAGCCCTGCCCTGAGGGCGTTCCCGAGGGTGATTTCAAGCGGGGCATCACTGCCCTGGCGCAGGGTCAGGTCAACCGTCAGCGGCACCGCAGCCGCCTGACTTTTGCCGAGTGGTTCAGGCAACTCAAGGGCCAGACCCTGCAAACCGGACTGAACCTGCAAACGGAAATCGCTGTTGCGGGCGTCCAGTGATTCCGGTATCGCCAAATGAACCCGGTAATCGGTTGCCCCCTTGACCCGCTGCCAGAAGGCTTGCGGAAACAGGCTGCCGCCGGGGCCGCCCAGCAGGGTGAACAAACGACCCAGGGCCGGGGTATCCAGCCGGCCATTCACGTCAATCAGAATGTTTCCGTCCGCCTGATTGACACCGACCTGGATCGGGTGCGCCAGAAAGCGACCGGTCAGCCCCCGGGCCGACAGCCGTTCCCGGGTAAAATCAAGCGGGCCTTCAATCCGGTCGACCTCCAGCCCCAGATCGCGGAACCGCAGCCCGGCCCCGCTGAAGCGGGCCGTTCCCTCAACCTCGGTTTCCCCCAAACGATGATCCAGTGGCACTTTGAGTCCCAGTGACACCCGGGTGTTACCGGAAACCGTCAGCAACCGGTTGAGTTGCCCCGGGATGCGCTTGATGGGGGAGTGCAGCAACAAATCAAAGGCATCCGGCACCGACGCCTCAGCCACCCCGTCCAGCATGAGCCAGGGCTGGTTGAGCAAATCGTCCACCCGGGCAGTGACATCCACCAGCCGGGCCTGCCCGATAGAGCCCTGACGTGATTCGACCGTTAATCCCGGCCCGTAAAACCGCACCCGGGCGGCGGTACCGGTCAGCGGCAACCAGGCGGGGTGAAATTGCAGGCCCACGTCTTCCACCGCCAGCAAGGCTTCAAACCGGCCTTCATCGTGGCGAAACGGAAATGCACGAATCGGCCCCTGCAGGGTCAGGTCGCACTGGCGGATCATGCCGCCGGTCAAGGCATGGTCGAACCAGTGGGCGGTGTGGGGAATGATCCCGCGTGGCATCAGGTTCAGCACCGTGGCGGCGTCAATCGTGTGAAGACGTGCCTTGATATCCACCAGGGGTGACGCCGCTGGCTCACCGGGCAGGGTAAGATGCAGGGCCGCCTCGCCGTGAGACCGCCCCTGTGTCCAGTTCAGCGCGGGGATATCCACGTGCCAGTCGGCACCGGTGTACTGCCAGTCGGCCCGACCGGTCAGCCGGTCGAACGGCAAACCGGCACGAAACCCCAGTCGAGGCCAATCAAGACGGCCCTGATTGAGGGTCAGGTCAAGGTGTCCTTCCCGGTCATTGCCATCGACGGTCAGGGTGACGCCCTGCATGCCCGGCACCCCCTGCCAGGTTGCCAGCGACAAATTCTGCACCTCGGCCTGGCCGCTCCATTGCTGACCCGGCGGTGCGTCCGGATCGTGGTTAAAGCGAAGCTGCCGAACGATACCGGTCGGTTCAAGGGCAGATGCCAGCTCCTCAGCCCTGGAGCCGGGAGGAACCAGTACCCGCAGGATCGACGCCACATCGGCCAGCTCCAGATAACCTGCCGCAAGGCTCAGACGGGTTGGCCAGCCCGCTTCATTCAGGCGAACCCGGGCACTCGCCTGCGATTCAGGCCAGAGTGACTGAACACGGGGTTGCAGACGGGACAGGTTGAGTTGCCAGTCCTGCCCGGCGTGGGTCAGGCTAAAGCGGGCGTGAGGCAGGGCCAGGGATACGGCCTGAGCGGCGGTTCCGGGCCGGGCGAGGCGGGTTTCCGTCAGGTGCAGATCGGCCTGCAGGGTTTGCCGGTCAGATCCGTTCCAGTCACCGGCCAGGGTGCCGCTCAGGTTCCCGCCTGTCAGGCGGACAGGCCAGGCCATCCCGAATGACTGCAGGAAATCCAGCCTGACCTGATCCAGCCCAAGCTGAAACGTGCCGGTGGTGGCGGCTCCTTCCCACGCCACCTGCCCCCGGATGCCGCCTGCCGCATCCGGCAGCGCGGCCTCAAGGTTCAGCCGGTGGCGACCGTCCGTCAGGTCAAGCCCAAGGGTGAGGGTAGCGGCAAAACGCGGCGGTGCCGACTGATTCTGGTCGAGCCAGTGCAGGCGGGCATCGGCCAGGGTGATGTGGCGGGTTGCCAGCAGCCAGGCCGGCGTTTCCCCGCTGGCATTGAGTCCGGCCAGCTTGAAGTGGCCGTCACGATCGCGGATCAAGGTCAAGTCGGTTTCGCTGATCTCCAGCCGGTGCAGGGCCGGTTGTGCGGTCAGGAGAGTCGCCAGGGTATCCAGATGCACCGCGATACGGCCAAGGCACAGAACCGGACTGGACGCCGCATTCAGCACGCACACATCCCGGGCGACCAGGGCAGGATCCAGACCCGTCAGTTCAGCCGACAAAGCCCCCATCCGCAGGGTTTCACCCAGAAGGTGCCCCACCGCTGCCTCCAGTTGTGGCCGGTAGCGTGGCAGTTCAGGCAAAATCCAGAAACGCAGCAGGCTCAGGCACAGCCCTACCCCCACCAGGCCGATTGCTGTCCCGGCCAGCACGAGGCGGCTCAGCCGGGCCAGTCGCATGTCACAATAAAACCACGTCATACTGTTCCTGGTTATACTGGGATTCGGCACGGAACCGAATCCTTATGCCCAGGAAGGTTTCAAGTTCGGATAAGGCACTGGCTTCTTCATCAAGCAATCGTTCCACCACATCATTGGAGGCCAGTACCAGCAATTCCTGTACGTTGTACTGGCGAACCTCCCGGATCAGTTCGCGGAAAATTTCCAGACAAACGGTCTCGGCGGTTTTGAGCGATCCGCGCCCGCCACAGGTCGGGCAGGCCTCACACAGGATGTGTTCCAGGCTTTCGGTGGTGCGTTTACGGGTCATTTCCACCAGTCCCAGGGCTGACACGCCACTGATGGCATTCTTGGCGTGGTCCTTATCCAGATGACGGGCGAGGGATTGTAAAACCTGGCGGCGATGCTCCTCATCCTGCATGTCAATGAAATCAATAATGATGATGCCCCCCAGATTGCGGAGTCTGAGCTGGCGGGCGATGGTCTGGGCGGCTTCCAGATTGGTTTTGAAGATGGTTTCCTCCAGATTGCGCCCGCCAACAAAGCCTCCGGTGTTGACGTCGATGGTGGTCAGGGCCTCGGTCTGATCGAAAATCAGGTAGCCGCCTGATTTGAGTGCCACCCGTCGCTCCAGGGCTTTGTGAATCTCCTCCTCCACCCCATACAGATCAAACAGGGGACGATCACCCGAATAATGCTCGATGATGGGAGCCAGTTCCGGTGCAAATTCGCGGGCAAACTTGCTGATGCGGACAAAGGTCTCGCGTGAATCAACCCGGATATTCCGGGTTCTGGCCCGGTGCATGTCACGCAGTACCCGCATGCTGAGCGGCAGGTCTTCATGCAGCAGGGTTTTGGGTTTGGCGGTTTTACTGCGCTGGGCAATGGAATTCCACAGTTTTTGCAAAAACAGCATGTCGGAACGCAACACCCCCTCATCCATGCCTTCGGCAGCGGTACGGGCAATAAACCCGCCGGTGCAATGTTCCCGCTGGAAGGTTTCGTTACACAGGCGAAGCCGGTGGCGTTCAGCCTCGGGTTCAATACGCTGCGACACGCCGGCATTGCGGGCCAGCGGCATATAAACCTGGTACACCGAGGGGATGCTGATGTCAGTCGTAACCCGGGCTCCCTTGGCTCCGATCGAATCCTTTACCACCTGCACCACCACATCCTGCCCGTCGCGTAAAATCTGTTCAATGTGTTCGCCCGGTGCTTTATCCCGCTCCGCAGCGGTTAAATCCGAAACATGCAGAAAGGCCGCCCGCTCCAGACCGATATCGACGAAAGCCGCCTGCATACCCGGCAGTATCCGGCAAATTTTGCCCTTGTAGATATTGCCGACCTGGCCCCGGTTACGGGCACGTTCGATCAAAACCTCCTGCACCACGCCATTTTCAACGATGGCGACCCGGGTTTCCGGCGGCGTGACGTTGATGAGTATGGCATCGGTCATGGTTGAAACAGACCCCACTCGGCCAACAGGGCAGCCGTCTCATACAGGGGCAACCCCATGACACCGGAATAGCTGCCAGCCAGATGACGGATGAAAATGGCCCCGCGTCCCTGGATGGCATAGGCACCGGCCTTGCCAACCGGTTCGCCGCTGTGCCAGTAGGCTTCGATTTCGGCCCGGCTCAATGAGCGGAACCAAACCCGGCTGATCGACAGGCGTTCGCCGGTACCCCCGGCAGTACGCAGGGCCACGCTGCTCAATACCCGGTGTTCCCGGTTGGACAGGGCACTCAGCAGTTCGATGGCATGGGCCTGATCGCGGGGTTTGCCAAAAATGACGCCTTCCATCTCCACTTCGGTATCAGCCGCCAGCACCGGCAGGCTGCCGCCGGTTGCCTGCCAGACCGCGTCCGCCTTATCGCAGGCGATACGCCGAACATAGTGTTCCGGTGCTTCACCGGGGAGCGGACATTCGGCCAGATCAGCCGGACGAACCTGGCAGGCAATGCCCAGTTGTTGCAGCAATTCGCGACGACGGGGGGAAGCAGAGGCCAGTATCAGGGACGGTGCGTTCATGGTGTTCAGCGATGGTAAGGATGGTGATGGAGCAGTGTCCAGGCCCGGTAGAGCTGTTCAGCCAGAATGACCCTGACCAGGGGATGCGGAAACGTCAACCGTGACAGACTGCGGCGGGCATGAACCTGATCCAGCACCCGGCGCGACAGGCCATCCGGCCCGCCCACCAGCAGACAGACATCGCGTCCGCCCTGCAGCCAGCCGGATAAATCACGGGCCAGTTCATCGGTGGACCAGGCGGTACCGGTTACGTCCAGGGCGACCCGATAGCTGTCACGTCCCAGGGCCGCCAGCAGGCGTTCGCCCTCCTCTTCCCGGATGCGTTCGATGTCGGCATGGCGGCCCCGTTTACCGGGCGCAATCTCCCGGAGTACCAAGCTGCATTCACGCGGCATGCGCCTGGCGTATTCCTCATAGCCTTCGGTCACCCAGCCCGGCATCCGGTTTCCCACTGCCAGCAAATGTATGTGCATGGGATACCCCAATTAAAGGTTGAAATTAACGTCAGTCCGGGTCAAGGACGGGGTGAATGGTCAGTGGTGAATGGCGCGTGGTATGCCGGGAGCGCGGCCATCCTGACGGCTGGGCTCAGTGGTGAGTGAATGCCGCATATCCAGCCGCAACCCATTCCCGCCATTCGCCATTCGCCATTCCCCATTCCCCACTCCCCATTCGCACCTGCCCCGCGCCCAATCCTGAATTTACGTTGAATTATAACCCGGCCCGCCCTCGACATTGACACGGTGGACTCAGGGCAGCAAATCGGTCAGCGTGATTATTTTGACCCCGATCAGATCAATCTGGATATCAGGCAGGCGGTCGCCGTCAATGTCACCGGACAGGATTCCCGTGGCCGCACCCGCATCATAAACATAACGCAACTGACCGGCACCGCTGAACGGTGCCGAACCGATGAAGGCAAAGGCCTGATTGCCCGGCTTTTGGCTGTTGGCATCCAGGGCGGTCAATTTGATCCGGTCGGCGTGCCTCCGGTTGAAATCGATAATCAGATCCGCGCTGCCCGGACGGCTGTCATTCACACTGGCCAAGGTGAAGAGATCGGCACCGGTGCCTCCGGTCAGGGTATCCGCTCCGCCACCGCCCGACAGGGTATCTGCCCCCCCCATGCCCACAAGCCGGTTCGCCGCAGAATTGCCATACAACCGATTATCCAGGCTGTTGCCGGTTCCATCCAGCGGCTGATTGCCGGTCAAGGTCAACTCTTCCAGATTGGCAGCCAGCACCCGGGACAGGGAAGCACCCACCCGGTCATAGCCGGCCCCGATGTCCTCGCGGATGAAATCGCCCGCCTCATCCACCCGGTAGGTATCGTTACCGCTGCCGCCCAGCATCCGGTCGGCACCGGCTCGTCCATCCAGCCAGTCATCACCGGCCAGCCCGTTGATGACGTCATTGGCCAGGGTACCGGTCAGTGTATCCGCCGCAGCGGTTCCGTTGAGGATGGACGGCTCGAGTGCCAGGGTGACCGTCAGGGCCTGGCTTGATCCGGTATCGTCGTCCAGCGTCAGTTGCAGTGGACGCAACTCAGGCCGGGTCAGATCCTGACGGGTGGAAAAGCTCAACCCGCGCAGCAGGTCGCGGTAAGCGGCCAGCGGGGCTACGCCGCTGACGCGCAACTCGCCGGTGGCCGGCTGGTACTGCCAGACCAGCGGGACAGCCCCCGGATTGAGCGTCAACCCATCCAGCGGATTGAATGCCACCAGACCAATCGTTGCCCCGCTCAAATCGGGACTGTCCGGGTCGGACAGTTCCAGGGTAGCCAGCGGCAGCAACGGTTTGCCACCTTCCAGATAAACCGGCGATGCACTGGAACCGAGGGTTATGCGCGGCGGGTCGTTGACCGGAGTCAGCCCGACCGTCACCGCCACCGCCGAACTGGTGGCCCCGGCGGCATCAATCGCTACCACGCTGAAGGGACTCAACATGCCGTTAGCGTTGGCGGGGGGTATCCAGGTCAGCACCGCACTGGCTGCCAGTC
>CAIVXW010000131.1 GCA_903910005.1 uncultured Methylococcaceae bacterium | reverse complement strand
CCGGGAGTCGCTGACCCCGGAAGCCCAGCGCAGGCTGGACGATCAGCGTCGGCGGCCGGTACCCGACCGCACCGAGTTCGATGCCCTGAGCTATGCCGAGCGCATCCGCCATTGCGAACGCCCGGAGAACATTGAGGGGCCGAACGTGGCAGCCTGGGCGGACATCAACACCCACCTGGGCACCACCGCCCAGTCCCTGCCTGAGTTGGTGGAACAACTGGGCAGGCGGCAGTTTGGTCACACACCCCGCGTGGGCGATAGTTTTTGCGGTGGTGGCTCCATTCCGTTCGAGGCCGCCCGCATCGGCTGTGCAGCTTTCGGCTCCGACCTCAACCCGGTGGCGGGGCTGCTGACCTGGGCCAGTTTGAATTTGCTGGGCGGTGGCAAAGCGGTGCAGGAGGACGTGCGCACAGTGCAGGAACAGGTCTTTGCCGCTGCGGACAAACAGATCACCGAGTGGGGCATCGAACATAACGACCGGGGCGAGCGTGCCGAGGCGTTTCTCTACTGCGTCGAGGTCAAGCCCGAGGGCTGCGACTATTACATCCCGCTGGCACCGAGCTGGGTGATCTCGGAGAAATACCGCATCGTGGCCCAATGGCAGCGTTTGCCCGGTACCGAACAGTTGCAACCGGATGTTCTGGCCGTATCGGCGGCTGAACTGGAGCAGTACAAGAAAGGCAAGGGTGCCACGGTGGTCGACAGCCGCGTGGCCGATCCCTTCGATCCGCACCGATCCTGGTCGGTGGAAGCCCTGCGCGGCCCGGAGGGTCTGCGCCGTTGGACCAATGATGATCTGGTGCCTCGCCCCGGTGACGTGTTCCAGGAGCGGTTGTACTGCATCCGCTGGGTCGATGCCGATGGCAAGCGCCGGTATGCCGCGCCCGGCGCGGACGATCTGGCCCGTGAAGCCAAGGTACTGGAACTGCTGCGCGAGCGGTTTGCGGCATGGCAACGCGAGGGCTACATCCCGTCACGGGCGATTCCCGAGCGTGGCGTGGAGACGGATCGCCTATTCCGCGAGCGCGGCTGGACCCACTGGCATCATTTGTTTACGCCAAGGCAGTTGTTGACGCATGGACTGCTCTCCCAATTCGCAAGTCATGATCAATCTGAGATGATTTTCAAAGTGGCAGCAGTCTTGGGGGTTGGTTCCTGCTGCAACTGGAATTCAAAGCTTTGCCAATGGACTCCGCAACTGGCACGCAGCGGTGGTATCGGTGCTTTCGCTCAGACTTTTTACAACCAAGCGATAAATCCTCTTCTCAATTGGGGTATCCGACCAATAGGTGGTCTAAAAGAGTTCTTTGGGTTTAACAACAAAGGTATTTTGTCATGGCCGATGAGGGGGAAAGTCACGGTAGAGGATGCCCGCGACCTCACCGAAACCTGCGACCTCTGGGTCACCGACCCGCCCTACGCCGACGCGGTCAACTATCACGAACTGGCCGATTTCTTCCTGGCCTGGTACGAAAAGCCGCTGGCCAAAATCTTCCCGGAATGGCTACCCGATGCCCGGGCCGAACTGGCAGTGCGGGGTGATGGCAAGGACTTCCGCCGCTCGATGGTGGAGATTTATCGCAACCTTGCCCGGTACATGCCGGATAACGGCTTGCAGATGGTCATGTTTACCCATAAGAACCCGGCGGTCTGGGCCGATCTCGGCATGATCCTCTGGGCCGCCGGCCTCAAGGCCACTGCCGCCTGGACCATCAGCACCGAGACCGATGCCGTCGGCATCAAGAAGGGCGACTATGTGCAGGGCACCGTCTGCCTGGTGCTGCGCAAGCGGGTGGGCAGCGAGCCGGGCTTCCTGGACGAGGTGTACCCGCTGGTCGAGGACGAGGTGAAGCGGCAGATCGCGTCCATGCAGGCTCTGGACGAAGGCGGCGAACCCAATTTCAACGATGCCGATTACCAACTCGCCGCCTACGCCGCCGCGCTGAAAGTACTCACTCAATATGGCAACCTCGACGGCAAGGACGTGGAGCATGAGGTTTTTGCGGTGCGGCTAAAGAACCGGAAAAGCGATTTCCAGACCGTGATCGAACGTGCCCTGGGCATCGCCTGCGACACCCTGATCCCGCGAGGCCTTGATGCCTGCTGGCGCGAGTTGTCGCTGGTGGAGCGGTATTATCTGCGTGCCCTGGACATCGAAAGCCGGGGCGAACGACGCAAGGGCATGTACGAGGAACTGGCGCGGGGATTCGGCGTGACCGACATCAAGCCACTGCTGAAAAGCGACAAGGCCAACGGTGCCCGCATGCACACCGCCAGCGGCCTGGCCGCGACCCAGTTGGCCCAGCCCGACGGGGTCGTTGCCGCTACCGCCGACCTGCCGGGGCGACGTGGTCGTACCGCCGCCAGCAGTTCGCATCCCCTTGCCGTGACACCGCTGCGCCATCTGCTGTTCGCCATCCGCGAAACTGCCGCCGCTGACAACAGTGCCGAACCGGGTCGCCAATACTTGCGCGACACCTTCGGCCAGGGCTACTGGGGCAAACGTGAGAGTTTTGTCTTTCTGCTTGACTGGCTGGCCAGGCTGGGTAATGCCGAAGGGATGGTGGAGTGGGCGAAGGACTCTAAGGCCGCCCACATGCTGGCGGGACGGCTGCGGACTGATGATTCTTGATGAAACATTTCCATCCATTCAAAAGTAAACGCCATGACACAACTCATCCTTGAAATGCCCGAATCGGCTTTTGCCGCCTTGCATCAGGCACCCAGCGAATTTGCACAGGAGATGCGTATCGCCGCCGCCATAAAATGGTACGAACTCGGCCGCTTCTCCCAGGGCCGCGCCGCTGAAATCGCTGGCCTGACCCGCGCTGGATTCATCGACGCGCTATCGCGCTACCGGGTGACTCCCTTCCAGTACACGGGAGTAGACCTCGCCGAAGAACTCCACGATGCGGATTGACAGCATTGTCATCAACGCATCGCCGCTGATTACCCTGTTTCGTAGCGACCAGGCTGACTTGTTGCCTCGTTTATTCACCCACATCGTAGTGCCGGAAGCCGTATGGCAGGAAGTCGTGCTGGGTGGACGGGAAGACGCTGCCGCATGCCGGTTGGCTCGGCAACCCTGGCCACTGCGAACAGACGTAGTTCCCTCTCCGCGCGTTGCGGAATGGGGACTGGGGGCTGGCGAAACAGGTGTTCTGAGTCATGCGCTGGCCAATCCTGGGCTGCGTGCCGTGATAGACGATATGGATGCCCGACGCTGCGCCAAGACACTCAACATTCCGATTTTTGGCACGGGCGGACTGCTGGTACTTGCCAAGCGTCGAGGCTTGCTTTCTTCGGTGAACGAGGGAATTGCCAAACTTCGCGGGGCCGGTCTTTGGTTGTCCGACGATGTCGTCCGGTTGCTGTTGATGCATGCTGGTGAGGCTGGCGATGCGATTGGCCGTCACGCCATTCTGGACGAGGTTCCACGCCGCCCACCACTTCCCGGCGATGAATGAGGGTTTACCTGAAATTATGCTCAGCCGCCATTCCAGTCGCCGCCTGCATCTCGACCAATCCGTTTTGGTTCAACGGCTCGAGGACGCTGTTTCCTACGACCGAATCGCCGGCTATTTTCGTTCCAGCCTGTTTGAAGTAGCCGGAGAAGCCATCACCCGGGTCAATGGCCCCGTCCGCATCGTTTGCAATTCCGATCTCGATCCGCAGGATCTGATCACCGCTGCCGCCGCACAGGCCGCTCTGCGCCGCAGTTGGTGTGCCGGTCAGCCGGAATTGGCCCCACTCGCGGCACGTCCTCGCTATCAGGCTCTGTATGACGCGCTGTCCCAGGGCAGGATGGAAGTCCGCGTGTTGCCCGATTCGGCCTTCGGCCTGATTCACGGCAAGGCCGGCGTGGTGCGCCGTGCCGATGGTTCGGCAAGTGCTTTTCTGGGCAGCGTCAATGAAAGTGCTTCCGCCTGGCGGATGAATTACGAACTGCTCTGGGAAGACGACGATCCGGCCACGGTCGCCTGGGTGCAAGAGGAATTCGACGCGCTGTGGAACGACCCTCGGGCCGTGGATCTGGCCTGCTGTCCGTTCATCGTCCAGGATGTGAAGCGCATCCTGTCGCGGCGATTGATTGAGTCCGGCCAACTGCGGACTATCAAGGATCCGACCGAGGCAGCGGCGGCGGTCGCCGTGGAAACACCGGTCTATCGGCGCGAACAGGGCTTGTGGCCGCATCAAAAATACTTCGCTCGACTGGCACTGGAGCGGCATCGCCTGGGTGGCGCACGCCTGGTGCTGGCCGATCAGGTGGGTCTGGGCAAAACCATTCAACTGGCAATCGCGGCACTATTGATGGCACTGGATGATCCGGAGGGCGGCCCTATTCTGGTGCTGGCACCGAAGCCGCTGCTGCAACAATGGCAGGACGAATTGATGGAGTTGCTGGCCTTACCCTCGGCTCGCTGGAGTGGCCGCAACTGGATCGATGAAAATGATCTGGAATACCCGGGCGACGGCATTGGTTCGCTGGGCAAGTGTCCCCGCCGCATCGGGCTGGTGTCACAGGGGTTGGTGGTGCGGGGCTTACCGGAGGCCCTGAACCAACTGTTGAGCCGACGTTATACCTGTGTGATCGTCGATGAGGCACACCGCGCCCGTCGCCGCAAGGTGCCCAAAGTGGATGCCGGCCCGGATGAAATCGACGAGCGTGCTGAGCCGAACAAGTTGATGGCTTTTTTGCGCGAACTGGGGCTGCGTACCAAGAGTCTGCTGTTGGCCACCGCCACGCCGGTGCAATTGCACCCGGTGGAAGCCTGGGATTTGCTGCACACGCTGTCCTGTGGCAACGATGGCGTGCTGGGGGGCAGTACCTGTACCAGTCCGTGGTATCGGGCCAGCCACTGTTTGGCAATCGCCACGGGAGATACCGTAATTCCTGTCGATAACGTGCGTGATGGTTGGGATTATCTGCGCGACCCATTACCCTCACGTTTTGAGGATGCCGCTTTCGAGCGCGTCCGGCACAGTCTGAATGCTCCCGATACCCAGTGGCAGTTCAAGCCAGAAAGTCTCAATCAGTTACCGCTTGCCATTCAGAACGTGCAGTTACATACCCGACTGATTCCTCACTATGGGGAGCATTTCAATCCGCTGCTGCGCTGCATTGTTCGCCGCACCCGGGCTTACCTGGAAGCAACCATCAATCCGGCAACCGGTGAGTATTTTTTGCCCAAGGTTGCGGTGAAACTGTTTGGCGAGGCGGATGATGATGCGCTGGCACTGGGTAGCTATTTACGCGATGCCTATGAAGAGGCGGAGAACTTCTCTCAGTTGCTACAGCAGCGGGTGAGAGGAGCCGGTTTCTTCAAGACGCTGCTACTGCGTCGTCTGGGTAGTTCAATGGAGGCCGGTCGCCGGACGATTGCGAAACTTCTGGGTGAAGATCCCGACCTGCTGGATGACGAGGAGGATGAGGACGATGCGGAGGAAGAGCAGATTGCAGCACCGGGCCGACCTGCCCAGGGTGGCAGTGACTTCAAGAATTTCACACCGGCTGAGTTGGCCTCGCTGGAACGATGCCTGAATTTGCTGCGGGAGGGTGGAAACAGGGATCCCAAACTGGATGTTGTGGTGGGCTATCTGCTTGGCACGCTGCCGGGTATTAATCACCGCTGGCTGGATCCGGGGTGTATCCTTTTTTCCCAGTATTACGACACCCTGCGCTGGATTGGCAACGAGTTGGCCAAACGCGGCGAATTCCGTGATCTGGATATCGGCCTCTATGCTGGCAGTAATCGCTCCGGCATCTGGCGCAATGGTCGGTTTGAACGCTGTGATCGAAACGACCTGAAGACCCGTGTGCGTGCCGGTGAATTAAAGCTCTTGCTGGGTACTGATGCCGCCTCGGAGGGTCTTAACTTGCAGCGACTCGGTACCCTGATCAATATCGACTTGCCCTGGAACCCGACCCGACTGGAACAGCGCAAGGGGCGTATCCAGCGCATCGGTCAGGCCCGTAGCGAAATCTGGATTGCCAATCTGCGGTATCGGGATTCTGTGGAAGATCGCGTCCATCAGGTGCTTGCCGACCGTCTGGAGGCGATACACGAACTATTTGGCCAAATTCCGGACACGCTTGAGGATGTTTGGGTGCAAATCGCGCTAAAGGACGAAAAAGCGGCTAATCAACTCATCAACCGCGCTGCCGACACGTGCAACACGCGTAACCCCTTCGACGCGAAGTACAGCAAGGTTGAGGATGCGGATTGGGAAACCTGCTCATCGGTATTGAATGCGGTGAGCATGAAGGAGCTTTTGGCCAGGGGCTGGTAACTCAGGGGCCAGAGGGAGTAGTGATTAGCGTGAATTTGGGGTAAGGGTCAGAGATGAGGGGAAATGGGGAAGGCAGAAAGCATAAGGCAGAATGGGTTGCGGTATTTACTCGCCCCTCACCGTATCTACTGAAGAAACCGTGGAGAGGCAACAATGAATACCCTGACTGCAAAGCAGGCAAAGAGCAAGAATGGCTTTAAGCCCAGGGTATGCGTGCGGTGTGGTCTGCCCTTTGAGTGGCGCAAAAAGTGGGCGAAAAACTGGAATAGCGTCAAATACTGCAGCGACAGGTGCCGTAAGAACAAATGAAGCGGATCGTTGACATTCCCCTTGATCACCTGCACCGTAATTAGGGTGCCCTCAGGGAGGCTGATCCAGCGCAGGATCTGAGCGCACGGGCAGAAGAGGTTATCCATGCTGCGCTGAAGGCGTTCAATGCAGGCAAGGTTCCCAATAATTGGCTGGCGTGAGTTGGTTCCTGGGCCCTGATTCCCGCAACAACAACCAACTGCACGCCAGGAGAAAACGCTTGCCGCTTTTTACCGATCCCAATGCCACCCGGATGGCCTGCCTCAAGCAAAGGGTTACTGAGCTGAACTGGATGCGCGAGGTATTTATCGATGCCAGTGAACGGCTGATCAATCAGGTAAAAAATCAGCATCCATCATCTGTTCATAACTCCATGGGCAACCCGATGGGAACGTGGTTTTATCCGGCCCTGTTTCTTTTGATGCAGTTATTTTTGCATGGGCATACGCCCTGGATGCCAGAGCATCCAGTTATCAGTACCTGAATGACTCCCATCGTGCCCCTTTTCCGGGAATGTCGAACATGGCTCAGTTCCCTACCACCGTGGCAATGGTTACGCTGTAGCGTTTGCCGTTTTCTGCCACCAGGGGTTGGCTGAGACCCTGCAGATCACCGGGGCTCGGGGTCGGTTTGCCGGTTTTGGAAATCCGGGCTCCCAGCACAAGCCGGTCGAATGAGGTCAGGTTCATGCCGGGCAACATGCTCATGCTGTCGTCGAGGCTGACTTCCAGCGGCAAATCCCTGACTTGCCGACGTACCACCGCCAGCGGCATGGGGGGGCCTTCCGCCGCCCGGGCAAAGATGAACAGAGCATCGTCCGGACTGGTTTTGGCCTTGAGTTCGGCGGCCAGGCTGACTGCAACCTGAATCTGCTTGCCGGTTTTGGCAGGGCCAGCGGCCGTGGTT
>CAIVXW010000130.1 GCA_903910005.1 uncultured Methylococcaceae bacterium | reverse complement strand
CGGGAAATGGCCATCGGCAATGGCCGGGCGGATCTGGTCATTCAATACGGCGGTGACCGTTTCGTGCTGGAACTGAAGCTGAAATACCACCCCAACAGCGAAGCCGACGGCCTGCGCCAGCTCAGCCGCTACCTTGACCGATTGGGCCAGGCCGAGGGCTATCTGATCCTGTTTGAACGGGACGACAGCGTCAGTTGGGAACAGCGGCTGCGCTGGGAAACGCAGACGGTGGCGGGGAAACGGATTACGCTGGTGGGGGTGTGAGGGACAGGCTTTGGATTTACTGTGACCCAATCTCGACATACCCGATCAATTCGGCTGAATAACTGCCATCACCGTTTGCTGCCCCCTTGTGCTTCAGTTCCCGTTGCAGAGCCGGTTCAATGCTGTTTGCAAACAATTCCAGTCGTTGTTCGGGAACAAACCTGGGGGAAGTCGTCGGAGCCAGCAGATACCGCTCGCATTGTCGTTCAATCAATGGAACCCTGGAGCCGTCCTGTCTGACAGCAATGGACTGAATCACTACACGACGCTCACCCTGACCCGTAGACACCTCTATTCTCCAGAAAGAGAGCAGTACAGGAACGTCTACGTCTCCTGATACTGCAATACCGATCTCCTCCGGTGGCGTACTACGCCAGCGTCCCAATTCTTCCTGAACCAGGGGGTGATCCATGCCCATCAATTCCAGATCATCCCGACCGGTAGCGATGTCCCGATTCGTCGTAAAGCGGGCGCGGTGCGTACCGTCAACGGTGACAAGATCGCAGGTTTCGTCATCGATCCTGATCAGTTTCTGTTGACGATCCGCGACTGCGGCAGCCAGGAAGTTCACCAGTCTGTCCAGGCTGGACGACACATCGGAAAATGGTTTGTAGTCATCCAGACTGAAACCTTCGAGGTCTTGAAACAGGTCGAACACCACGTGCTGCGCTTCCCGCGAATTCGACAAGGCCGTTTCCAGTTCGATTTGGGTGCGCTTCAATTCCGGATCAGAAAGCGCCTCCTGATAAAGCCGGTCGTAATTGAGTCGCTCGGATAACTGACCCAAAATCTGTGCCCGCAGATCTTCGGCAATGTTGCCCTGGTCATCGACCTTGCCCAGGGTACGGGCAATCTCGGTCAACTTGTCATCCAGTAACAGAAAGATACGCCCCTCGATAGTATCGGACAATACAAGGTTATAGACCTGTGCCGTATGGTTTTGGCCATAGCGATGGATACGCCCGATGCGTTGCTCCATGTCCATCGGGTTCCAGGGCAGATCAAAATTGAACAGGACACGAGCGAATTGCAGGTTGATGCCTTCACGGCCCGCAGCAGTACAAATCAGCACTCGTGGGCCATCCTTGAGGCGGAATCGTCGTTCCGCTGCGAGTTTGGCACCGTGATCCCCTCCACGTAACACCACCACCCCTTGCCCAGGAAAAACCTGATCAATTTCCTGGGCCAGCAGCTCAACGGTTCCCAGATACGTTGCAAACACGACGATTTTTTCGTCGGGATTCTGCCGCCACAAGATTCCCAATCCATCGAGCAGCTTCTGCACCTTGGTTTCCCGTTGCTGTGGGAAAATGTTCAGCAGATCAGCGATGCGTAGCCGTTCTTCGGGCAAATGCAGCTCGACTACCGCCGACGCAACGTCTTCTGCATGTTCTGCCGAGTATTCACTGCCATAAGGATCAGAGGCCATTTCCAGGGCTTCTTCGTCCAGTTTTTTGACCAAACGATATTTGAGGGTGGCCAGTACCCGATCCGCCTCACTGCGTCCGATACTGTCGTATGAAAAACCGAATTCCTCGTGGATCAACGCCCGGGCTTCCGCGATCCGTCTTTCACGTCCCTCGATATCCAGTTCCTGATCCCGCAACAGGGCTTCATGCAGCGTCAGCATCAATAAACGACGTTTCAGGGTACGCCGTACCGCAGCAAAACTCGATGCCGCAATTTTCTGGAAAATCGCCATCAGGAAGCCCAACGCCCTTCCCTTGCTGCCCTGGCGGCGCGCCAGATCAAACCCTTCTTCCAGGTATTCCCGCAACCGCTCATAAAACTGTTGTTCTTCCTGACCCATCAAGAATGACTCGGTATGTACCCAGCGACGGGCAAACAACGGTGAACCATCCGGTTGGCAGGCGTCGGCCTTGGTACGCCGGAACATCACCGTGTTGAGACGGTGGCGGTTTTCCAGCATCTCTTCGGAATTGCCAAACAGGGTCGGATTCAGTAATTGAATCAACATCCAGAACTGGAAGTGATTACCCTGATGAGGCGTGGCTGACAACAATACCAGATCACGTGTGTGATCCTTCAGGGCTTCGGCCAGCTTGTAGTTTTCGGTCTTCCTGACCTTACCACTCGTGCGGTAGGCCGTCAGGTGATGCGCCTCATCGAACACCACCAGATCCCAGCGCGGTGCGTCCAGCAATCGCTTGATCCGCGCCGGGCGTTTGAGGGTATCAAGACTGGCAATCAAGCGGTCGTGTCGGGCAAAGGCATTGGTCTTGCGATCAGTGATGTCGCCTTCCGAGCCGAATACCTCGAAGTCAAGGTTGAACACTTCGTTGAGTTCCCGATGCCAGTT
>CAIVXW010000129.1 GCA_903910005.1 uncultured Methylococcaceae bacterium | reverse complement strand
TGATGCAATGCCTCAATCCGGGCCGGATTCCGCTCGGTGCGGGCAAGGGGAACCAGGCTGTCCCGCACGATCCGGCAGGGTGGTGGCGACAGAAAAATCAGGCGATCAGCCAGTTCCACCGCTTCACGCAGGTCGTGGGTGACGTAGAGTACCGTGTGGGGGCGTTCCTGCCACAGTTGCAGCAGGAGTTCCCTGATCTTGCGGGCAGTGGGGGCGTCCAGTGATACCAGCGGTTCATCCATCAACAGCAAATCAGGCACCACGGCGAAAGCCCGCACCAGAGCCACCCGCCGACGCATGCCCAGTGATAACTGGCCGGGATACTGGTGCTGCACGTCAACCAGACCCACCCGGCTCATGAGTGTTTCAACCAGTTCGGGATCCGTGGTTGCGGGCAGAGCCAGGTGCAGGTTTTCCGCCACCGTGCGCCAGGGCAACAGGCGGGGTTCCTGAAACAGGTAGCCGATGCGGGGCGGCAAACCGGAGCGGGCCAGGCGGATGTCTCCCTCAAACTGATGATCCAGGCCGGCCACGAGGTTCAGCAGGGTGGTCTTGCCACAACCGGAGGGGCCCACCAGGCAGGTAAACTGGCCCCCGGCCAGCTCGATATGCAGATGTTCAAATACCGTCCGCTTGCCATGACGCTTGTGCCGTATGTCAATCGTGACGGCCGTCATTGCTGCCATCGCCTCGCCCGTGCATCCAGCGGTTTAAGCACCAGCCATTCCAGTCCCTGTATCACCAGTACAAAACCCAGCGACCAGGCCAGCAACGCGGCCACATCAAACAATTGGAAAAACAGGTGGAGCTGATAGCCCATTCCGTCACTGCGTCCGAGTAATTCGACCACCAGGATGATCTTCCATATAAGGGCCAACCCGGTGCGACTGGCGGCCATAAGGAATGGATAAAGCTGGGGCGCGATGACATGGCGTAGCGTTTTGATCCAACCAAAACGGTACAGGCTGGCCATTTCCAGCAAATTCCGGTCGAGGCTGCGGGTGCCTTCGCGCACGGTGACCACCACGTTGGGGATTTTATTGACAACAACCGCCAGAATCGCGGCAAATTCGTCCAGACCGAACCAGATGTAGCACAGAATGATGGTGACCAGGGCGGGCACATTGAGAAACAGCATCACCCACCCGTCAAAAAACCGGTCAAGTCCGGGCCGTCGCCCCAGTAAAATCCCCAGGGCCGTTCCCAGCAGCATGGCCAGGCTGAAACTGACGGCCAGCCGTGCCAGGGTAACCCCCAGATGATGCGGTAGTTCACCGCTCAGGAGCGACTGCCACAATACCGCCAAAACCGTCAGCGGAGACGGCAGCAGGTTGGTATCCAGCCAGCCCGAAACCAACTGCCACAGCAGCAGGAAGGACAGGGCAGAAATCAGCGGTAACAAACGCAGCAACAACTGCCCGGCCTCTTGCGGCGGCTTCAGCGGGTCTCGCGCTGACGCAGGGCTTTGGCCCAGGCATCACCCATGGCGTTGCTGCCCGCCTGGGCAGCCTGCCGGGCGGCGGGGCGGGGTGTCTGGCTGGTTGGCGGTGCGCTGCGGGCAGGCCGTGCCTCGCGCTGAGCGGTGTCGGTTTCCTGCTTCATGCTGAGACTGATGCGCTTGCGGGCCACGTCCACTTCCAGTACCCGGACTTTTACCACATCGCCGGTTTTGACCACCTCGCGTGGATCCTTGACGAATTTATCAGCCAGATGGGAAATGTGTACCAGACCGTCCTGATGCACCCCAATGTCGACAAAGGCACCAAAATTGGCCACATTGGTGACAACCCCCTCCAGCAGCATACCGGCCTCCAGATCCTGAATCCGGTCGACACCTTCGCGGAAGCAGGCGGTTTTGAATTCAGGACGCGGGTCACGCCCCGGCTTTTCCAGTTCGCGCAGGATATCCGTCACGGTCGGCAGGCCAAAGCGGGCGTCGGTATAGTCGGCGGCATTGAGGGTTTTGAGCAGGGACTGGTTGCCGATCAGGCTGCGTACCTCGTGACCGGTTGTGGTGCTGATCTTCCGAACCACCGGGTAGGCTTCCGGATGAACGGCCGAGCCATCCAGCGGGTTTTCCCCGTTCATGATGCGAAGAAAACCGGCGGCCTGTTCAAAGGTTTTATCACCCAGTCGGGGGACTTTTTTCAGTTCTTCCCGCGAAGCAAAGGCACCGTGCTGGTTGCGGTATTCAACCACGTTGCGACTGATGCTGGCCGACAGACCGGACACATAGCGCAACAACGACGGTGATGCCGTATTGACATCGACCCCCACCGCGTTGACGCAGTCTTCCACCACGGCATCCAGGCCACGGCTCAAACGGGTGGCATTGACATCGTGTTGATACTGTCCCACCCCGATGGAACGCGGTTCGATTTTGACCAGTTCGGCCAGTGGATCCTGCAGGCGTCGGGCGATGGATACGGCACCCCGCAGGGAGACGTCCAGTTCGGGAAATTCATTGGCGGCCAGTTCAGAGGCAGAGTAGACCGAGGCACCGGCTTCGGACACCATGATCTTGGCCAGGGGCTGGCCGGCACAGTGCCTGAGCAGTTCGGCTGCCAACTGATCGGTCTCACGCGAGGCCGTGCCATTGCCGATGGCGATGAGTTCGACCGCATGGCGTTCCACCAGGGTGTCCAGGGCGTAAAGCGACTCCTGCCACTGGTTTTTGGGAACATGCGGATAAATGGTGGCCGTCTCCAGTAATTTACCGGTTTTGTCGACTACCGCCACCTTTACCCCGGTACGCAGGCCGGGATCAAGGCCCAGCGTCACCCGGGGTCCTGCGGGTGCCGCCAGTAGCAGGTCCTTGAGGTTGCGGGCGAACACCTCAATGGCTTCGGTTTCGGCGGCCTCGCGCAGATGTTGCGTCAGATCCAGTTCAATCCGGGTGATCAGCTTGACTTTCCAGGCGTAACGTACCGTTTCGAGCAGCCAGTCATCGGCGGCCCGTCCCTGTGCGGCGATGCCAAAAGTCCGGGCGATACTGGCCTCGGCGAAGCGGTGGGCGGTTTCTTCATCCTTGCTGACGGCAAGGTCGATGTGGAGGATTCCTTCCTTCTGGCCACGGAACAGGGCCAGAGCCCGGTGCGAGGGAATTTTGGCCAGTTCTTCCCGGTAGTCGAAATAATCGCGGAATTTGGCACCGTCTTCTTCCCGGCCTTCGACCAGACGCGACACCAGAATGGCCTCGCCCCGGATTTTTTCACGCAGGCTGCCGGCCAGGGTCGCATCTTCGGCGAAGCGTTCCATCAGAATCTGGCGGGCACCCTCCAGGGCGGCTGCGGCATCGGCCACGCCCCGGTCGGCATCGACATAGGTGAGTGCCGTCGCTTCCGGTTGCAGTTGCGGGTCGGCCAGCAGGGCATCGGCCAGCGGTTCAAGCCCGGCTTCGCGTGCAATCTGGGCTTTGGTGCGGCGTTTGGGCTTGTAGGGCAGGTATAAATCTTCCAGCAGGGTTTTGGTATCGGCTGCCTGCAGGGCGGCTTCCAGTTCCGGGGTGAGTTTGTCCTGTTCGCGGATGCTGTTCAAAACCACCTGGCGGCGTTCTTCCAGCTCACGCAAATAACCCAGCCGTACCTCCAGGGTGCGGAGTTGGGTGTCGTCCAGTCCGCCGGTTACTTCCTTGCGATAACGGGCAATGAACGGGACGGTGGCCCCTTCATCCAGTAAATTTACGGCGGCACGAACCTGTCTTTCGTCAACGCCGAGTTCCTGGGCGATGCGGATGTTGATATCCATTGAAACCTCAAAAATACAAGGGAAAAATGCGTGACGGTTATTCCTGTCGGGCGGATGACCCGAACCAACCGGCACGGCATTCTACATGGAGTCACTCACCGTGTAACCCTTGATTCCGCCCGGCTGCAGGCTCAGCGTCCCCGCCACGACTGGCCGCGTATTCCGGATCATCCGGCAGGGTGGTGGTACAGCCGTCGCGGTAGCCCGAACAACCCCGGAACCAGCCCCGGCGTCCCTTGATGCGGCGCAGGGGTTTGCCGCAGGCCGGACAGGGGCGAACCGGTGCCTGTGTATCCACTTCGGCCCGGGGACGATCCGGGTCGTGTGGCAGTGCCGCTCCACCCAGGGCTCCCAGTTCAGCCTGCAGAATGTCATGGGTTTCAGCCACCACCGAAACGTAGCGGCGTTCTCCCCGGGCGATTTCGTCCAGTTTGTCTTCCATCCGCGCGGTAAATTCGTACTGAAGGAAGCGGAAAGCCGGTTTAAGCAGGTCGATCACGGTTTTGCCGATGTCGGTCGGCAACAGGGTTTTGCCTTTAAGCGTGACATAGCCGCGTTTGACCAGTCCGTCCATGATGGCGGCATAGGTGGACGGTCGGCCAATCCCCAGTCGCTCCAGAGCCTTGACCAAACCGGCCTGGGTGTAACGTCGCGGCGGTTCGGTCTTTTTTTCGATCAAACGACCGTCACTGGCCGTCAGACGGGTACCGACGGCCAGCCGTGGAATGGGATTGTCGCGGTTCTCGGCATCGGACTCGTCGGCGGCATCGCCCCCGCTCAGGGACAGCCAGCCCGCAAAGCGGAGTTTTTCCCCCTTGGCACCGAAGCGGAGGATGTGGCCGTCCAGGGGTTCAACCGAATCCAGTAAGGCCTGACGCACGTCGTAGCGGGCCGCCGCCAGTTGCGAAGCCACCGCCCGCTGCCAGATGAGCTGGTAGAGCGCCCGTTGCTCCGGCGTGGAACCGGCCTCGCGCCGCTCGACGTGGGTCGGTCGAATGGCTTCGTGGGCTTCCTGGGCCGATTCGCGTGCCTGCCAGCGTCGTGGTTGCCCGGCCAGTGGCAGGTTTTGCCCGGTGGCAAACTGACGAATGGCGGCAATCGCCTCCTCCGACAGGTTGGGGCTGTCTGTCCGCATGTAACTGATATGGCCCTGCTCGAACAGAGCCTGCGCCACGTCCATGGTTTTTTTGGGATTCAGGTTGAGCCGGGCCGAAGCGGCCTGTTGCAGGCTTGAGGTCGTGAACGGCGGCGGTGGCTCGGCCTGGCGTTCGCTGTCCCGACACTGCACCACCACAACCTCACGCTGCTCGGCTACCCGCCGCGCCCAGGCGGCATCGGTCCAGTGTTCCTGCCCGGGTGGCAGCAGCGGTTTGATGAGCCAGTGCGCCCGCCACACCCCCTCGGGTCCGTCAAAATAGAGGGTTACGCCGTAGTGGGCCAGCGGTACGAAGGTCTCGATTTCCCGCTCCCTGTCCACAACCAGCCGCAGGGCCGGTGACTGCACCCGTCCGGCTGACCACCGGCCGTTCAGGCGGCGGCACAGGGCCGGTGAGACCAGGTAGCCGACCAGTCGATCCATGGCCCGGCGGGCTTCCTGGGCGGCGACCAGGTTGAGGTCGATGGGACGGGGCGAATCCAGTGCCTTGTTGATGGCTTGTGCGGTAATTTCATGGAAGCTGACCCGCTCCGGGTTGCGTAGACCGACCGCCACCTGAATGTGCCAGGCGATGGCCTCGCCTTCACGGTCGGGGTCGGTTGCCAGATAGACTGTAGTTGCCTGGGCGGCCAGGGTTTTGAGTTTACGGATGGCCGGTGCCGAGCGTTCCAGCAGCTCGTAACGGGGTTTGAAATCGGGGGGTGAGAGCCCCATGGCGTGTACCGGCAGGTCACGGATGTGACCGAAACTGGCGGCTACCGTCCAGCCTGAACCCAGCAGGCTTTGTATCTTGCGGGTTTTGGTGGGACTCTCGACGATCAGAAGACGAAATGACAACCTTGTGTTCCTGGCCGTGGCATTACGTCAGCAATTCAAAAAAGCTTTTGTCTACGCCGCACTCGGGGCAGAGCCAGTCATCCGGTATGTCGGCCCACAGGGTGCCTGGTTCAAGGCCGGAATCCGGATCGCCTTTTTCCTCATCATAAACATAACCGCACGCGGCACAGATGTAACGTTGATAAGTCATCGAAATTTACGCGGGAAACCCTGTCCGTCAGAACCAGGGAGGGATAGCCCGTGACGTGTTGCGTCACCCTGTTCCCGCAACCTCCAGAGTTGCTGCTATCTTGGGTTGTTTTGAAAAAGCCCGTCTTTCCCGGTGTCACGCCCCTCGCGGGGTTGGCTCTGTAATAAATACGGGTGTAAGCGGGAAGCCTACTGGTAAAATAACGGCATCGTCAATACCTGACCCTCTACCTCACCTCAACACGCCCATGTCCAGTCCTGCCGGTAAAACCCTGATTCTGATCGACGGTTCGTCCTTTCTGTACCGGGCCTTTCACGCCCTGCCGCCCCTGACCAACTCGCGGGGAGAACCAACCCATGCCGTGCTGGGGGTGGCCAACATGCTGAGAAAATTGCTGGAACAGCACCCCGGTTGCGGCGTGGCGGTGATCTTTGATGCCCCGGGGCCGAGTTTCCGCACCGAGCTTTACTCCCTGTACAAGGCCCACCGTCCGCCCATGCCGGAGGCATTGCGCTGCCAGATTGAGCCCCTGCACCAGTTGATTCGGGCCATGGGTCTGCCGCTGCTGCTTGAATCCGGGGTCGAAGCCGATGACGTTATTGGCACCCTGACACGACAGGCAGTGACCCTCGGCTACCGGGTGATCATTGCCACCGGCGACAAGGACATGGCCCAGTTGGTCAACGACGTGGTATCGCTGGACAACACCCTGTCAGATACCCGGCTGGATGCGGCCGGCGTAGTGGCCAAATTCGGCGTCCGACCGGATCAGATAGTGGATTACCTCACCCTGGTGGGGGATACCTCGGACAACATTCCCGGCGTCCCCGGGGTGGGGCCCAAAACCGCCGCCAAATGGCTGGGTCAGTACGGGTCGCTGGATAACCTGCTGGCTGACGCCGGTTCAATCGGCGGCAAAATTGGCGAGGCACTCCGGGCCAGCCTGGAACAAATACCACTTGCGCGGCAACTGGCTACCCTTCGCTGCGATGTCCCGCTGCCACTCGGCCCGGATGCACTCAGGGTGACCCCCGCTGATACCGCAGCGTTAAAAGAACTGTTGCAGCGGCTGGAATTCAACACCTGGCTCAGGCAACTGGACAAAGCCGGTGAACCCGGAGGCGCGGCGTCGGCTTCCGCCCCGCCGTCACCCCATTACGAAACCGTGCTGACCTGGCCGGCCCTGAACGCCTGGCTGGCCCGACTGGCGGCCGCCCCCTGCTTCAGCCTTGATACCGAAACCACCAGTCTGGACTACACCCGGGCCGAAATCGTCGGCTGCTCCTTTGCCGTGACCAGCGGTGAAGCCGCCTATGTACCACTGGCCCACCGCTATGCCGACGCCCCGCCCCAACTGGACCGTGACGCGGTGCTGGCGGCCCTCAAGCCCTTGCTGGAAAATCCGGCCCATCTCAAACTGGGACAAAATCTCAAATACGATGCCCACGTACTGGCCAATCATGGCATCCGCCTCGGAGGCATTGCCCACGACACCCTGCTGCAATCCTACGTGCTGAACAGTACGGCAACCCGACACGATCTGGATTCGCTGGCGGCTCATTATCTGGGTTACCGCACCCTGACCTACCAGGACGTGGCCGGCAAGGGCGTCAAACAGATTCCGTTTGAGGCGGTGCCCATTGAGGTGGCCACCCGCTATGCCGCCGAAGACGCGGACATCACCCTCAGACTGCATGAGCAACTCCTGCCCCGGCTGGCCGCAATCCCCGCTCTTGAATCACTGTATGAATCGCTGGAAATCCCCCTGATACCGGTGCTGATCGGCATGGAAGCTGCCGGGGTACTGGTTGATCCAAACCAGTTGGCCGAGCAAAGCCGGGTGCTGACCCGGCGAATTGCCGAGGTGCAGGCGCAGGCGTGGGCTGTGGCAGATCAGCCGTTCAATCCTGCTTCACCCAAACAGATACAAACCCTGCTGTACGACATCATGCAGTTGCCGGTGATCCGCAAAACCCCCAAGGGCCAGCCTTCCACCGACGAATCGGTGCTGCAGGAACTGGCGGAAAATTTTGAACTGCCCCGCCTGATTCTGGAATACCGCTCGCTGGCCAAACTCAAATCGACCTACACCGACAAGCTCATCAGCCAGATCAACCCGCAGAGTGGCCGGGTACACACCTCCTACCACCAGGCCATCACCGCCACCGGACGGCTGTCCTCCTCAGACCCCAACCTGCAAAACATCCCGATACGAACTGAAGAAGGCCGCAAAATCCGTCAGGCTTTTGTGGCTCCACCGGGGCATCGGCTGCTGGCGGCGGATTATTCCCAGATTGAACTACGCATCATGGCGCATCTGTCCGAAGACCCCAACCTGTGTCAGGCCTTTGTCCACAGCAGCGACGTACACCGGGCCACTGCGGCGGAGGTATTCGGGATACCGCCGCAGCAGGTGACGCCCGATCAGCGTCGTTCCGCCAAGGCCATCAATTTTGGCCTGATCTACGGCATGTCGGCTTTTGGCCTGGCCAAACAGCTCAACGTCTCACGCGAGCGGGCCCAGTTTTATATTGATCTCTACTTTTCCCGCTACCCCGGGGTCAAGGCCTACATGGAACGGGCACGCGCCACCGCCCGCGAACAGGGTTATGTCGAAACCCTGTTCGGTCGCAGGTTGTACATCCCGGACATTCGTGACCGCAACACCCAGCGGCGTCAGTACGCCGAGCGCACCGCCATCAACGCACCGATGCAGGGTGCCGCTGCCGATATCATCAAACGGGCCATGCTGGCGGTGGATGGCTGGATTCAGTCCAGTCGGTTACCGGTACGGATGATCATGCAGGTGCATGATGAACTGGTGTTTGAGGTCGCGGACTCAGCGATTGAGTTCGCCGTCGCTGCGATTGGCCCGCTGATGTGTGACGTGGCGGCATTGCGGGTGCCGCTGGAAGTCAACATCGGGGTCGGGGCAAACTGGGACGAGGCCCACTGAGCCCCTGTCTGACCGAATCCCTCCGGGTCAGCCGGGTTTGCGTACACTTTTCCCTTTCCCTTCAATAGTCAGGAGTAAACCATCATGCCGTTGACAGGCAAAACCTACGACATCGTGCCGGCCATCGCTGCACGGGCTCACGTCACCCAAAGCACCTATCAAACCCTGTACGAACGCTCCATTGATGAGCCGGATGCGTTCTGGGCCGAGCAGGCCCGCCGTTTCGTGACCTGGTTTACGCCGTGGCAGCGGGTTTCTGATTGTGACTTCAACCAGGGACGCATCCGCTGGTTTGAGGGCGGGACGCTGAACGTCAGCTACAACTGCCTGGATCGTCATCTCAGCGAGCGGGGCGATCAGGTTGCCCTGCTGTTCGAGGGGGATGATCCGGCGGTGAGTCGTCGCCTGACCTACCGGGAACTGCACGAAGCCGTTTGCCGGTTTGCCAATGCCCTCAAGGCGGCGGGGGTCGGCAAGGGCGAGCGGGTGTGTATTTACCTTCCCATGATTCCCGAGGCGGCCATCGCCATGCTGGCGGTAGCCCGGATCGGGGCGATTCACTCAGTGGTATTCGGCGGATTTTCAGCGGATGCGCTGCGTGAGCGCATTCTCGATGCCGATTGCCGCTTCGTGATCTGTGCCGATCAGGGGCGGCGGGGCGGGCGGACGATTCCGCTCAAGGCCAATGTTGATGCCGCCCTGCAGGGTTGTCCCGATGTCAGCCGTACCTTTGTAGTACGCAACACCGGTGCAGACATCGCCTGGACTGCACGTGATGTCTGGTTTCATGACTGCCTGGCGCAGGCATCCGCCGACTGCGCCCCCGAGAGCATGGAGGCGGAAGAACCGCTGTTCATACTCTACACCTCCGGCTCGACCGGCAAACCCAAGGGCGTGCTGCATACCACGGGCGGCTATCTGGTCTATGCGGCCATGACGCATCATTATGTATTTGACTACCAGCCCGGCGAAATCTACTGGTGTACCGCCGATGTAGGCTGGGTGACCGGCCACAGTTACCTGCTTTACGGCCCCTTGTGCAACGGAGCCACGACGCTGATGTTTGAAGGGGTGCCCACCTTCCCGGCTCCGGACCGCCTCTGGCAAATCATCGACAAACATCAGGTCAGCATCTTCTACACCGCACCCACGGTACTGCGTGCCCTGATGGCTCAGGGTGATGCCTGGCTTCAAACCAGCCACCGCACCAGCCTGCGGATTCTGGGTTCGGTAGGCGAACCCATCAATCCGGAAGCCTGGGAGTGGTATTACCATGCGGTGGGTCAGGGGCGGTGCCCCATTGTCGATACCTGGTGGCAAACTGAAACCGGCGGTATCCTCATTACGCCGCTGCCCGGTGCTACCTGCCTCAAACCGGGATCAGCCACCCTGCCATTCTTTGGTATCATGCCGGCTCTGGTTGATACGAGCGGAACCGAACTGACCGGGGTGGCCGAAGGGGTTTTGACTCTGAGCCGCTCCTGGCCGGGGCAGGCCCGAACCCTGTACGGCAACCACGCCCGCTTCGTCGAAACCTATTTTTCAACCTATCCGGGTCACTACTTCAGCGGCGACGGTGCCAGACGGGACGAGGACGGCTATTACTGGATCACTGGCCGGGTCGATGACGTGCTGAATGTATCCGGTCATCGCATGGGTACGGCAGAGATTGAAAGTGCCCTGGTACTGCATGAACAGGTAGCCGAAGCCGCCGTGGTCGGTTATCCTCATGACATCAAGGGGCAGGGAATCTATGCTTATGTCACGCTGATAGCCGGGGCAACCCCGGATGCGGCACTGGAGCGGGAACTGATTCAGTGGGTACGGAAGGAAATCGGGGCCATTGCCACACCGGACATCATTCAGTGGGCACCGGCCCTGCCCAAAACCCGCTCCGGCAAGATCATGCGACGGATACTGAGAAAGATAGCGGCCAATGATACCGGCCAGTTGGGGGACATCTCGACCCTGGCCGATCCGACGGTTGTTGAGGACATCATCCAGGGACGGCCCAGAAAAACGTGACCGAATTTTCAATTCCACCGGAGAACACTATGAAGTTAATTACTGCCATCATCAAACCGTTCAAGCTGGACGATGTGCGTGAGGCTTTATCGGATATGGGGATCAGTGGCATCACTGTGACTGAAGTCAAGGGGTTCGGTCGGCAGAAAGGCCATACCGAGTTGTACAGGGGGGCCGAGTATGTGGTTGATTTCCTGCCAAAAGTGAAGCTGGAAGTCGCCGTAGTTGATTCCATGCTGGATCAGGCCATGGAAGCGATCATCAAATCGGCCAACACCGGCAAGATCGGCGACGGCAAAATTTTTGTCACCAACGTCGAACAGGCCATCCGTATTCGCACGGGTGAAACGGGCGAACAGGCGATTTAACCCTGTTCCGGAGGTTTTCCGTCACGGGGAACCTCCGGGTTTTCTTTAGCCCCCCGGTGCCTGTTTGGGGTGCCCTTGCCCCTGCCTCCCGGGTCACCCGGCTCGTCCCTCATCCCCCACCAACCGCTCAAACACAATCCGCTCCAGTCCAACCGCGACTACCGCAAAGCAGGCAATGGTTTCAAGCTGATAACGGGCTTTCAGGCCAGTGGCGTAGCGTCTGGCTTGCTGTTTGGCGGCCTCCAGTTGGTTGCGGATTAGCGGTAAGGCCAGCAATTCTTCCCGCGATTTTTTCTTCACCTCAAGCCCATTCAATTTGATCGAATCCAGTTTTACATTCTTGAATTCAAGTATCAGATCCAGTGCCTGTAACCGGCGCATGTCGGGCCGGACGATCAGGCTCAGGTCGATATAGCCATGA
The DNA here is from genome assembly GCA_903910005.1 of uncultured Methylococcaceae bacterium. Taxonomy (GTDB): domain Bacteria; phylum Pseudomonadota; class Gammaproteobacteria; order Methylococcales; family Methylococcaceae; genus CAIVXW01. Next base: position 9 of record CAIVXW010000129.1, on the reverse strand, counting down.
TTGACTTCG
>CAIVXW010000128.1 GCA_903910005.1 uncultured Methylococcaceae bacterium | reverse complement strand
ACTCGCCACTCACCACTCACCACTCACCACTCACCACTCACCACTCACCACTCACCACTCACCACTCACCACTCACCACTCACCACTCACCACTCACCACTCACCACTCGCCACTCGCCACTCACCACTCACCACTCACCACTCACCGCAGCCAGGATGGCCGCGCCACTCGGCACTCGGCTGCGATCAGCGTTAGATGAACAGCCCGGGTGGTGCTAGAATACGCCGTGTGATAACCAACCCGGCCTGTTCGCCACGGCGGATGCGCTGTTCCTCCCAACGTCTGACCAGAGAGTACCTGATGGCCAAATGTCCCGTCTGCAATGCCAAAAAAGGCAAACGGGTGTGTCTGCTGCACGAAACCCCGATCTGTACCACCTGCTGCGGCGATATCCGTCAGCGTGATACCTGCGCCGCCTGCGGTTACTACCGCGATGAGACCTGCTTCCGCAAGTACCATGAGTTACCGGCCTTTACCCCGTCCGAAATGGACGGTTCCCGCCTTTTACAGCGCTGGTCGGACACGGTAGAGAGTGCTTTCGTCGCCTGGGATCACCTTCACGGCAAGGTGGATGATGCGATTGCCCTGGCGGCACTTGAGCGTCTGTTCGACAAATTTCATTATGGGGACAGCACTTGTCCGCCTTCCCATACCCTGTCGGCAATTCTGATGGAGATCGCGGATGACATCATGCAGAACAACAAGGACAACCCTGTTGCACCGGATATGTTCCTGAAAGCCCTGGGGGCAATTTACCAGTCGGTGCGGCGACGAACCCGGAGCGGGCGCGAATACATGAATTTCATCCACGAACATGTCGGTGCGTCTCGTTGCGGTCACTATTACGACCGTATCGCCCATATCGCCCATCCACCCGGTCAAGCCGTTTCCTGATGGATCACAGGCAGATAAGCCATGGCTGAAACACCCAACCAGATCATCATCAAAAAAATCAAGAAAGGCGGACACGGTCATCATGGCGGTGCCTGGAAGCTGGCCTATGCCGATTTTGTCACCGCCATGATGGCGTTTTTTCTGCTGATGTGGCTGCTGGCTTCCACCGAACCGGTCTACCGCAAGGGCATCGCCGAATACTTCAAGGATCCCTGGAAAGCCTCATTCGAGGGCGGTTCCAGTACCAGCGAGTCTGCCAGCATCATCAAGGGCGGCGGCGAGGATTTAAGCCGCTCCGAAGGCGAAGTCCAGATGGCCCCTCAGACCGTGATGGAGACCGAACGCAAGGCCAGCGAAAAAGATATCCTTGAGTTGATGAAACAGGAGGAAAAAAAGCAGATGGAAACCCTCAAACAGAAAATTGAGGACATGATCCAGGAAGATACGCTGCTGAATCCGTTCAGGGAACAACTCAAGATAGACATTACCCAGGAGGGTCTCCGGGTGCAGATCATTGACAAGGAGGGTCGCCCCATGTTTGATCTGGCCAGTCCACGGATGGAAAATTACGCGGCTGAAATCATCCACAAACTGGCCCCGCTGATGAACGAAATGCCCAACAAGATCAGCATTTCGGGCCATACCGATGCCCGCCCGTTTCCGGGTAACGGCCAGGGCTACACCAACTGGGAGCTATCCACCGACCGGGCCAATGCGGCCCGCAAGGAGATCATCAAGGGTGGCTTGCAGGAAGCAAAAATGCTGCGGGTGGTGGGTCTGGCGTCCAGCGTGCCCTTTCTGGACAACGACCCCATGGCCGCCACCAATCGCCGCATCTCCATCATTCTGATGAAGCGGGAAATCGCCGATGAAATCGTCAGGGGGGATTCCGACGTCAACATTGACGCCGCTGACGTACAGGCGGGTCGATCCGCACTGTTACCCGGAACCGCTGCCCCCGCTGCTCCGCCCATCCTCCCCCGACGCCAGCCGTAACGGGGATATTTTCACTTCAACCACGTCTCAACTGAAAATTACCATGTTCGACAAAATCCCGTTTCAGGATATTTCCCAACGACTGACCACCGCTTCCACCGGCCTGCTGCAGGGTCGGGAAAATATGGAAAAAACCGTCCGCGCCCTGTTGCAGGGGACTTTCGAGTCCATGAATCTGGTCAGCCGGGAAGAGTTTGAGGTACAAAAAGCCATACTGGCCAAAACCCGCGAACGGGTTGAGTGGCTGGAGGCCCGTCTGGCTGAACTGGAACAGCCAGGGCTTCAGCCCACCGAACCCGAATCCTGAGTTTCAGTGTCACTGGCCATCGTTTACACCCGGGGCAAACACGGTATTGAAGCCCCGCTGGTCACGGTCGAGGTGCATATTGCATTTGGCTTGCCCAGCCTCTCCATCGTGGGGTTGCCGGAAACCGCCGTCAAGGAAAGCAAGGATCGGGTGCGGGGAGCCTTGATTAACAGCGGCTTTGAGTTTCCGCTCGACCGGATGACCGTCAACATGGCTCCAGCCGATGTTCCCAAGGAAGGGGGGCGTTTCGATCTGGCCATTGCCCTGGGCATCCTGGCAGCGTCAGGGCAGATTCGCCCTGAAGAACTGGCCCGGATTGAATGCGTGGGTGAGTTGTCGCTGGGCGGGGAGTTGCGGCCGGTGAACGGCATCCTGCCGGTTGCGGTGCAGGCGCGGAAAGCCGGACGTACCCTGATTGTTCCCCGCGAAAACGCAGCCGAGGCGGCCCTGGTGGATGGGGTGGGAATCATGGCAGCAGACAACCTGCTTGACGTGTGCGCTCACCTCAATGGCCAAAGCCGTTTAGCCTGTGAGCCGCATCAGTCCACCGCTGACCGGTCGGCACCGGATTACGTGCCGGATTTCTCCGAGGTGCAGGGCCACTTTCAGGCCAAGCGAGCCCTGGAAATCGCTGCCACCGGTCGCCACAACCTGCTGATGCTGGGGTCTCCCGGCACCGGCAAGTCCATGTTGGCCGCCCGCATGCCCGGCATTTTGCCAACCCTGACCGATGACGAAGCCCTCGACAGTGCCGCCGTTGCCTCGGTCAGTGATCTGGGGTTTGATGTGAGGCAGTGGCGCAAACCGCCGTTCCGCGCACCCCATCACACCGCATCGGCCCCGGCCCTGGTCGGCGGAGGCAGCAATCCCCGCCCCGGTGAAATCTCGCTGGCCCATAACGGGGTGTTGTTTCTGGATGAATTGCCTGAATTCGACCGCCGTGTGCTGGAAGTCCTGCGTGAACCACTGGAAACCGGCACCATCACCATCTCCCGGGCGGCCCGCCGGGTTGATTTTCCGGCCCGCTTCCAGTTCATTGCCGCCATGAATCCCTGCCCCTGCGGGTATCTGGGTGATTCCTCCGGGCGTTGCCGCTGTACCTCGGATCAGGTACAACGCTACCGGGGCCGCCTGTCCGGACCCCTGCTTGACCGGATTGACATGCACATTGAGGTGCAGCGGGTATCGCGTGAATTATTGCGCGACGGTACACCGGGCGGTGAGGAATCCAGTGCCAGCATCAAGGCCCGGGTCATGGCGGCCCGCCAGCGGGCTCTGGAACGGGGCGGTGTTCCCAATGCCTGGTTGACGCCACAGCAGATCAAGCAGTTTTGCCGCCTCGACGACGCAGCCCACCGTTTGCTGGATCAGGCCATGGAGAAACTGGGTCTGTCGCACCGGGCCTATCATCGCATCCTGAAACTGGCCCGCTCCATTGCCGACCTGGCTGACAGCAACGCCATTGAGGTTCGCCACGTCAGCGAGGCCATTTCGTTCCGGCGGCTCGACCGTCGCCCTGCCACTCCCCCCTGATTCGATGCCATTACGCGGGCTTTCCACAGGTTTCAGAGCCTTGCTCGCCCAGGGCATGGCCTCGTTCATTTCATTTCAGATTATTGGCCTGATGGGCCGCATGCAGCGCGTACCGGATTTGTCCGATGCCACCTGGTTGATCGTTGGTCTGCACAGCGGCCTGGCCATGCTGCTGAGCCTGTTCCTGCGTCTGCCGCCCTGGTGGCTCATCATCCAGGCTGCCTTCGTACCGGCGGTGGTGCTGGCGTTCCGGCTGGGAGTCGCACCGGCCTCCTATCTGCTGGCGTTTGCCGTTTTCTGGTTGATTTTTCGTGACAACACCGCCGAACGGGTTCCGCTTTACCTGAGCAGCGACCGCTGCTGGCAGGCGGTGGGCGATCTGCTGCCAACCGACCGGCCCATCCGCTTCCTGGATGCTGGCTGCGGACTGGGCGGCGGTCTCCGAACCCTGGCCAGACGCTTCCCTGAATCGCACTTTGAGGGCATCGAATCGGCTCCCTTGCCCTGGCTGTATGCCCGCTTCATGGCCCGCAAGTTGCCCAACTGCCGCATCCGGCCAGGCAATCTGCGCGAACTGGACTTCCAACCCTACGACGTGGTGTATGCCTTTCTTTCACCCCAGCCCATGCCGGGTATATGGTGCAAGGTACGGCGGGAAATGCGCCCCGGCAGTCACTTCATCAGCAACAGTTTCGGTGTGCCCGGTTTCGAGCCTGACCGGATCATTCCGGTCGGCGACCGGGGCAACAGCCGTCTGTTACTGTGGGAACTGTAAGGCTGCATGGCCCGGCCGTCTGCTATTTGACCAGGGGACGCACGGTGCTGAAGCCGCCGTCCAGTGACCAGACTTGTCCCGTCACCCGTGCGGCCTGGTCGGAGAGCAGCCAGGCCATCAGTTCGGCCAGTTCGTTCGGGTCACCGATGCCGGGCAGGGGGTATTGGCGGGCGGTCACTTCGCGGAGGGCTGCGTTGTTGAGCAGGTGGGTGGTGGCCGGGGTATCCATGATGCCAGGTGCGACGGCGTTGATGCGAATGGCGTTGGCAGCGTAGGTGGCGGCAGCGGCCCGAACCAGACCCTCAAGGCCGGCCTTGGCGGCGGAGACGGCTTCGTGATTGGGGGTGCCGATGCGGGCAGCGGCTGAAGAAACCAGCACTGCCGCACCGGGTAAGCGGGCTTCACGCAGATTGCCCACAAACGCCGCCAGCGTGTGGAAAGCACTGCCCAGGTTGGCGTCAAGGCAAGCGTGCCAGTCGGCTTCCTTCATGCGGTGCAGCGCACCCAGCCGGATATTGCCCACGCAGTGGGCGAGGTGTGTCGGAATCCGGCCATGCACATTCGCATGCTCAAAAATCTGGCGGGCACCGTCCACCGTCGAACAGTCCGCTTCGATTTGCAGATGATCGGCACCATACGCCTCGGCCAGTCGATCAGCCTGACGGCTGACCAGCAGCAATGACCAGCCCCCGGCGGCCAGTTTGCGTGCCACGGCCTGACCCAGGCCGCCGCTGGCTCCCGTAATCAAGGCAATCCGCTGGCTCATGGATGCCCCCGATACAGTGGTTTGGCCATCAGCAGTTGTACATCGCCCAGTGCCCGTTCGGCATAGCCTCCCTCACAGTACGCCAGATAAAACTCCCACAGCCGGATAAATGGTTCGGTGTAGCCCTGTTCACGCACGGCGTCCAGTTGCGACAAAAAGGCTTCGCGCCAGCAGCGCAGCGTGGTGGCATAGTGCGGGCCGATATCCTCCAGCCCAATCAGTTGCAGGTCAGAGGCACGGGTGGCCGCATCAGCCAGGGCCGTAATGGCCGGGATACAACTGCCGGGAAATATGTAGTGCTTGATGAAATCGACTTCATCCCGGGCGCGGCGGTAGTGCCGGTCATTGATGGTAATGGCCTGTAGCAGCATCAATCCGTCCGGTTTGAGCAGGCGGGCGCATTGACGGAAGAAGGTTGGGTAGTACTGATGACCGACCGCCTCAATCATTTCAATGGATACCAGTTTGTCATACTGGCCTTCCAGCTTGCGATAATCGTCCTGCAGCAGGGTGATGCGGTCTTCCAGACCCGCTTCACGGATACGCGCCGCCGCCAGTTGGTATTGCTGTGCCGAAATGGTTGTGGTGGTGACGTGGCAGCCGTAGTGGCTGGCGGCATGAATGGCAAAGCCGCCCCAGCCGCTGCCAATCTCGACAATGTGATCAGACGGCTTGAGGGCCAGTCGCTGGCAAATGCGTTCGAGTTTGGCTTGCTGGGCTTCCCGCAGGCTCAGGTCAGGTCGCTCGAACAAGGCACACGAATACATCAGCGTGTCGTCCAGAAACAGGCGGAAGAAGTCATTGCCCAGATCGTAATGGGCCGCGATATTGCGCCGACTACCGGTTTCGGTGTTGCGATTACGGGCATGCAGCAGGTCGCGTACCGGTGCGGTGAGCCGTGCCAGACCGTGTTCCAGCCCGTCCATTACCTGACGGTTGCGCGCCATGATGCGAACCAGACCCACCAGATCCGTACAACGCCAGGCATCCGCCATATAGCTTTCTGCTGCACCGATGCTGCTGCCAAAGACGGTGTGGCCGTAAAACGACGGATGCCGTACCTCAATACATACCGACAGGGGGAAATCGGCAGTGACCCGACCAAACCGCCGGGTTTCACCGTCGTTCAGAATGATTTCACCCACCGTCAGTTGCGAGAACTGGTGGTGTAGCAGCCGGGCCGCCCAGCGATTCAGCAGGTCAGACTGACGGTCGGACTCGGGGCGAGCCGTGTTCAAGGCAATCGAAGGTTTCATCTTTAGACTCCTGTTGATCCGGTCGGGTGGGTGCCGGGGTGATCGTAAACGGGAACCCGCTTGAGGTGTAGCCGGGCCGCCTGCCAGTAAATGCCGGCCATCACCTGCAACGTCATCAGCGGATAGCCTGCCAGTGTCCGGGCCAGCCGGAGACCGCTCAGGGCGTGCCGCTGCAGCTTGAGGCTGGCATCAAACACGGTGCTGTCATCCCGATTCAGCCGCATGTGTACGTTGAGCCTTTCGCCAGGCTCGTTGAAGTGCCAATCGTATGCCACATCCATGGGCATAAAGGGCGAGATGTGAAAATCCTTGGCGAAGCGGTACCGGTGCAGTCGCCCGTGCGGGTCATCCAGTGCCGGTGTCAGCACATAGGCACGCCGTTCGTTCCAGGGTGTATTGGTGATTTCGGCAACAATGGTTTCGACGCGGGTGTCGGCAGCATCGTGGCAGTAATAAAAGCTGACCGGGTTAAAGCAGTAGCCAAAATAACGTAGATGGGTCAGCAGCCGGATCGGACCCGTCGGGCGTTGGCCGGTCGCCTGCTCTACCCGGTCGCGTACGGCGGTGTCGAGCGGCACGGCAGGATCGCCCAGGTAGTCTGCCCGCCGCAACCAGGCCAGATTCCAGCGTCCGACCGACCAGAACCAGCACCCCCGGAATACGCTATCCAGTTCGGCCAGATCAAGGTACATCATGAACAGCCGGTACTGAAAGCAATGGGGGGTTGGTAGAAAACGGCGATGCCGAATCTGGCCGGTGTAGATGGCACTGTGCATCCCTCAGGCCTCGTTGATTTGGGCGGCCACCCGCAGGCCACTCCTGACGCCGTCCTCATGAAAACCGAAGCCCCAGTAGGCACCGGCATAGAAGGTACGGTTGACACCGCTGATCTCGGCGTGGCGAGCCTGGGCAGCAACACCCGCCGGGGTATAGGCCGGGTGGTGATAGGTCAGACGCTTGAGGATACGGGCCGGATTGATGCGGTCACCGTGGTTGAGGCTGACGCAGAAGGTTTCGGGGGCATCCAGCCCCTGCAGAATGTTCATGTTGTAGGTGATTGCGACCCGATCCTGTGGCCGATCCGGTATGTGGTAATTCCAGGCTGCCCAGGCCCGTTTGGCCCGTGGCAGCACCGAGGCATCGGTATGCAGGACCGTCTGATTTTCCTGATAGGGAATGGCCCCCAGTATCTGTTGTTCAGTCAGGCTGGCATCGGTCAGCATGGCCAGAGCCTGGTCGCTGTGACAGGCCAGAACCACGGCATCAAAGCGGGCCTCGGCAGTGGGTGTACCCACGGTCACACCCTGGTCATCACGGGTGACACGCACTGCCGGTGTGTTCAGATGGATGCGCTCCCGGAACGGCTGGGTCAGGGCTTCCACATAAGTACGGGAACCGCCCGCTATCACCCGCCACAACGGGCGGTCATGGATACTCAACATGCCGTGATTATGGAAGAAGCGGATGAAGTAGCGGGCCGGAAATGCCAGCATGTCACCGGGAGCCGCCGACCAGATCGCAGAACCCATGGGAATAATGTAGTGTTCGCGAAATTCCTGCCCATACTGGTTGGCGGTCAGGTAATCGCCCAGCCGGGTCTGATCGTCGCCTGCTTCCAGAAAGCCGGGAGCCTCACGGTTGAAACGCAGCACCTCTCCAATCATGCGGTAAAACGAAGGGGAGAACAGATTGCGACGCTGGGCAAACACCGTATTGAGGGTATTGCCGCTGTACTCCAGCCCGGTTTTTTCGCAACGCACGCTGAAACTCATCGAACTGGGCCGGGAGCCGATGCCCAGCTCAGTCATCAAGGCGATGAAGTTCGGATAAGTCCAGTCGTTGAACACGATAAACCCGCTATCAACGGCCCAGTGCCGACCGTTCAACTCAATGTCATGGGTGTGGGTATGGCCACCGATATGGCTACCTGCCTCAAAGAGTGTGATCTCGTGGCGGGGGTGTAAGCGGTGCGCTGCGGTCAGACCGGCAATGCCGCTGCCGATAATGGCTATTTTCATTCTGATGCTCCTGAACCGGATTTGATGTGACGCGCCTCGCGGATATAGCCGGGCAGCGGTTTGAGATCCCAGACCAGGCCCAGGCTGGCCATCAGCCGCAGCAGGTACCAGGTTGGGTCGAACTCCCACCAGTAAAAGCCCTGGCGGGCCGCCGCCGGATAATGGTGATGATTGTTGTGCCAGCCTTCGCCCAGGGTCAGCAAGGCGAGAAAGGCATTGTTGCGACTGTCGTCGCGGGTGGCATAACGCCGCCATCCCCAGACATGGGCCAGCGAATTAACCGCGTAGGTGGCGTGATAGAGGGCAATGGTTGAAATGACGAAGCCCCAGACCAGGAGTTGCGGGCCGTTGGTGTGCCAGTCGGGTACCTGCCAGGCCAGCCATTCACCCAGTCCAAACAGACCCAGAGCCAGCAGGAGCGGCACCAGGCCATCGTAACGATCCAGAAACCGCAGTTCGGGAAACACCAGCCATTCCCGAACCAGCTCGGCACGGGTGCGAAAATTGGCCCGACACAGAAACCAGCCCGTGTGGCTCCACCAAAAACCACGCCGGTGGGGTGAATGCACATCGTCAGGATCATCGGCGTGGGCGTGGTGGTGGCGGTGATGAGCCGCCCACCAGAGTGGGCCACGCTGCACGGCGGCGGCTCCCATCACGGCAAACAGGAACTGCACCGGGCGAGAAGTACGAAACGCCTTGTGGGCAAAATAGCGATGGTAAAAGCCGGTAATGGCAAACATCCGCAGCAGATACAGGCCTACGGCAAGGCAGACGGCAACCGGACTGACGCCAACCCAGAAGACTGCCAGGCAGGCCAGATGCAGGGCGATGAACGGTATGCTACCCAGCCAGTCGATGTGCTGACTGCCGGCATCATCGGGGAGGGTGCCGGCCTCGTTGTCGAGCCAGCTCAACAACACGGTTCGCCAATGCTGGAGGCTGGGAGCGGGGCGGGGCGGATGAGGTGATGGCATAAGAACATTCGGGTTGGTTGTCAGATGTCCCTGGGTGGCCAGGGGATGAATGCAGGGGTTCTGCGGACGTAGTCACGGTAGGCCGGTCGACGCCCGGCCATATCCTGCTCCAGCAGGGGAATGCCCGATACCCTCAGTAGCAACACTGTCAGCAGCACTGGTGACAGCAGCAGCCATACCGGTGCCCCGGACCCCAGTGCCAGCAGGTAAAACCCCCACCAGACGACGGCCTCACCAAAATAGTTGGGATGACGCGAATAGTGCCACAAGCCTTGATCCAGTACTGCGTCGTCGGTCTGCGGTTGTGCCTTGAAACGGGCCAGTTGCCAGTCTGCCAGCGTCTCCACAACCAGGCCCGTCACAAATACGGCCACCCCCAGACTGTCCAGCCCGCTCCAGGCAGCGGGTGATTTCAGCACCGGCAGCATCGGCAGGGCGATCAGCCAGGCCAGTCCCGCCTGCAGGGCAAACACGATGACCAGGCTTTTCAGCGCGTAATGCGGTTGATTGCTGGCGCGGATGGCCCGATAGCGGCGATCCTCCGGCTGCCCCCAATTGCGCCAGGTCAGGTAGCCACTGAGCCGGGCCGCCCAGATACCGACCAGTAGCAGCGCGACTACCGCACGGGGACCATTGACCGGTGGCTGCTGCCACCCGCTCAAGAGGACTGCCACAAAAAACAGTGCCCAGACACTGTCGACGATGCTGGTGTCACGTTTGTAAAGGCTGGCCAGCCAGGTCAGGAACGCCATGCCCAGCAATACGGGCAGGGCAGCAAGGGCCGGAATCCAGTCAAACATGGCCGATACCGTCACCGGTACGATGAAACCGGTAGTGTCCCACTTGCCACTCGTTGCCAGTGCGGTAGCCGAACAACTCGGCACATGCCATGAAAAACATCCGCCAGCGTACCCACCAGAGCCGGGCAGCATCCTCACCGTAAACGGCGGTCAGGGTGGGCCACAATGCCTCGCGTTGCCGATCCATGTTGGCCAGCCAGGCGTTGGCTGTTTTCTGGTAGTGCTGCCCATTCCACAGCCAGGCTTGTTCCAGTTGCAGCGGGCTTTCGATCAGCCCTGGCAGGTCGCGGGACGGCATCATGCCGCCTGCGAAAAAATGCTGACCCATCCAGTCGTTGCTGTCCCCGGCATCGAAGGTATATGGCAGACTTTTATGACAGAAAACATGCATCAGGAAACGCCCGTCGGGGTTGAGCCAGTCATTGATGCGATGAAACAGGCGTTGCCAGTTACGCATGTGTTCAAACATTTCCACCGATACGATCCGGTCAAAGCGTTGCCCGGGGGTGAACTCATTCATGTCATGAGTGAGAATCGTCAGATTGGCGTAACCGGCTGCCCCGGCCCGTGCCAGGATGCTGGCTCGCTGACTGCCGGAATTGGAAACGCCAACGATACGGCTGTTCGGATAATGTTCAGCCATCCACAGGCTGAGCGAACCCCAACCACATCCCAACTCCAGAATCGTTTGTCCGTCGCTCAGATCGGCATGGACACAGGTTTCATGCAGGGCGGCCTTTTCGGCCTCGTCCAGGGTGGTCACCCCGTCAGGCCAGAGGCAACTGCTGTATTTCCGTCGCTGCCCCAGGACTTTTTCAAAAAAAGCCGCCGGAACCTCATAGTGCTGCAGGTTGACCGTATCCGGAACCAGGGCAATCGGGGCTGCGGCCATATCGGCCAGAAAATCCGTCAGGTAACGGTGACCGGCAGCGGAGCCACCCGTCGGCAGCGACGCAAGCCGTTGTCGCAGCAAGACACGGATGCCGGCCCGCAGAACCCAGTCGGGCAGGCGGCCACTTTCGGCCAGTGAGAGTGAGAGCGAGGATAAGGATGCAATCATGGTATTTACTACGTAGGGAGGCTGGGCAACGGCAGCAAGTGACCGCAGGTATCGGGCAAAGTTCGCAGCCTGGATCGGCACCATCGGGGGACGGAGCGTGTTTAGGGCACTGGGTCTGCCCATGCACAAGTGCGGGCGTCTCGCCTGCCACAAGCGACTCGTTCCACGACCAGCGGCAACCTCCGCCATCAATGGTTTGGCAAGGCGCGTCGGAGTGGCAGGGTATAAGCGCATTCCGCGGATTGCCAGTCGGCCCGCACCAGTCCGAATCGTGGTGCTTCTGGGGCACACACTGAAGTAGCGGCTTCATCTGAACGATACCGGAAGCGGGTGTTCGGATTGAGTTTTCCCCGGTTGACGGTAACTCATGCCTGCGCCAGTTCGATATGCGCCAGCGAACGTTGCAGGTTCTTGAATACCATGGCAGACAACGCTTCCGCCTTGCCGGTGCCATACCGTGAATAGGCCCGGGAGTCGCCCTCGGCGATTTCCCCTGCCAGTTGCTCTGCGACCCGTCGGCTAATGCACCGGGCATATTCCGGTCGTTGCTGAAAGAGTGTCTCCAGCGCGGGCCAGCCCATTTCATACAACAACACCGGGCTCCGGGTACGCAGGGTAACATCGCAGGTGCCGCCCGCCAGCATGGCCGTCGCGTTGATCAAGGTTCCGGGACCCAGTACCTTGTCGGGCCGTGCCGATGGCGATGGCCCGCCGGGTTTTTTGCGCCATTCCCCGGCAGTCAGCAAACCTTCAATCACCAAAAACAGGGTGTCGGCAATATCACCGCCCTCCATCAGCAGAGTGTCGGCGGGCCATTGCCGCCGGATCGCCGCATCCGCCAGAAGCTGCCTGGAAAATCTGTCAAGATCACGGAAAACGTCCTGACGACCCAAAATTGCCGCAAGGTCGATGGTTCCGGCCTCTGCGGTTGCGAATGATCCCGCCTCGTAAACGTCCTGCCTGACACGGGCTGGAGCCAGCCCTGCATGAGCCAGGTGACACAGCACACGCTGCTGTAGCCAGTCACGGGCCAGTGACCGGGTTTTGAAACGGGGATAGACGTTGATTCTATAGTCGATGCCCTGCAGGGTGATGGCCTGTATGCTGACTGCCGGTGGCGGTGCCCCTGCGGGGGAAAATTTCGGGGAGGCCTCTACGGCAGCCGTCAACAGGATGCGTAACGCCTTGTCGGTAGGCACGTCGCTGTCAAGGGTGACGACGATGGGAAACTGAAAATAATCTGCCGGTTTTGAGTAGTTGATGAGGGTGCTGGAAGACAACTGATTGTTCGGCACGATAATCACATTGCCATCCGATCCCAGTAGCCGGGTGGTGCGCCAACTGATTTCATCCACGGTTCCCTCAACACTGGAGCCTCTGCGTCCGGGGTTGATGCCATACCATTGCACACAATTCCTGAAGTCCAGTCAGAATGAGGGTTCGGCAGGGGTTTGGCGGCAGCCAGTGCGGTTCGGGGCTTGAATAAAGCAGCGAAATGCGGTCTGCTATCGCTTTTCAACCCCACTCAAGAGAGCGACTGCCATGTCCTGGTCAGAACACGAATTTTCAGGTGCCGATCTGGGCGATGCCCGCTTGAAGAAGCGGTTAATGCTGATCTCGAACACCCTCAGCAACGCCCCCGAGGCCAGCATTCCGGGTGCCTGCGGCAGTTGGGGAGAAACCCAGGGCACCTATCGCTTTTTGAGCCATGCCGATGATCCGGAGCATCCGCTGGGGTGGGAACACATATTGACACCGCACAGCGATGCCACGGTGGAGCGGATGCGGGAATTTCCGCTGCTGTTATGCCTTCAGGATACCACGGAACTGAACTTCAACGGGCAGCAGATCAAGGGACTGGGGCCGCTGTCGTATGAGTCGCAACGGGGCATGTACCTGCATCCGACGTACGTGGTCACGCCGAATCACGAACCCCTGGGCGTGCTTGATCTGTGGATGTGGGCCCGGGAACCGAAGGACAGTGACGGAAACCGTCCGGGACTGAAGGAAAGCCGTCGCTGGACTGAAGGGTATGAGCGCGTGGCGGAACGGGCGGAGGAATTGCCGGGGGT
>CAIVXW010000127.1 GCA_903910005.1 uncultured Methylococcaceae bacterium | reverse complement strand
TTCATGGCACTGGTGTACTTCGGTGTACTGCTCATCATACCGCTGGACATCATGGCCCAGCTCATCAAATTGCTGCATGCCACCGGTTTGCCCACCGTGCTGGCCGTCGCCATTGGCATTGCTGCCCTGGGCTACCTGGGCTGGGTGGTATCACGGATGCCCGCCCTGTATACCTTGCTGTTCAACATCGGTATTGACATCGCCACGTTCGGCAATACCCAGATCAAGCGTTTTGACGCACTGATCGAATCCATGCAAACTCCCGGGGCCGAAGACGCCGCCTGATCACCGGCTGTTCGGTGAGTGTGCCCGTGCACAAACCCGCCCCGTCATTCTCCAGGGATGCCGGGGTATTTTTTTGACTTTTTCTGATAGTCGGTACCTTTGATGGAACCCAACGATAGCCGGTTTGAACTGCCGGATTTCGGCGTGATTGCGGTCAGCGGCGAAGATGCCCGCACGTTTCTGGGCAACCTGCTGACGGCGGACGTGCGGACAGTGTCTGCATCCAGCGGCGTATTCAGTGCCTGGTGTGATGCCCGGGGCAGGGTTCTGGCCACCCTGTGGTTGCTGCAATGGGACGAGGTTTTTTATATGGTATTGCCGCAGGAACGGGTTCAGGCCGTGTTGTCAGGTCTTGGCCGTTACGTACTGCGCAGCAAGGTCAAACTGGAAGACGTAACGGCGCGGATTTCCGTTACTGGCCTGGCGGGCGACAAACACCGCCTTGCCGCCTGCCTGGGAGGTGAACTGCCGGATCAGCCCTACGGCTGCAGCCATCCGCCTGACGGCGGGGTATGCCTGTCGATTCCTGCCGTGCCAGCCGTGGCTCCAGGCCGCTGGCTTCATCTGCAAACCCTGCCGGATCGGCCCGAACACTCCACGGCAGGCACAGACTACTGGAACTGGCTGGATGTCAGGGCCGGCATCCCCTGGATCACCCACCTGGTGGCAGGCGAATTCATACCGCAAATGCTCAATCTGGGGAGTCTGGGTGCCCTGTGCTTCACCAAGGGGTGTTACCCCGGCCAGGAGGTGATTGCCCGTCTGCATTACCGGGGGCAACTCAAGCGGCAACTGTTTCTGGCCAGTCCGGAACCGGGCATGACCACCCTGCCAGCTCCCGGCACGCCCCTGTACAGCGTCGGCCCGTCTGACAGCGCAGGATTGGTCGTACAGGCCGCCTTCGATCCTGCCGGTCAGGTTAACCTGCTGGTGGTGGTCAAACTTGAGGAAAAAAACCAGGCTCCCATCCACCTGGCTGAACCCGGCGGCTGCCTGCTCCGGTTTGAAGCCTGCACATGAACCACCCGTATGCCGAACCATGCTGACAACGAACCTGGAAACGCCTGATACGGGGCATTGACTCACCCGGTAGTCTCCCAGTCAGCCCGCACCAGTCCCCGCAGGCTTCGACTGAAAATCCAGCCGACTTCATGCACGGTTTTATCGGCCTCACCCCGGTATTTGTCGGCATAGCGGCGTTGTTGCAGTTGGGCCAGAGCCGGATTGTCGTCCAGGGCTTCGCCATCAATCACCTTGAATTCCATCACATAGATATGGTTGCCCAGGATCACGGTCAAATCGGCCTGGCCGCGATGGCTGATGTCTTCCGGGATGATGGTCGCATCGAGTGAGGCAAAGAAGGCGTAGAGGACGGAGGCGTAATACCCTTCGTAATCGGGTAACTGACTGTGGATGAAGTTACGCCAGGGAATGGCGGCAAATAAGCGTTTGATCCAACCGGTCAGGGTGGCAATATCGCCCCGACGCAGGCAATCATCAATCTGGCGTTGCAGCCCGGTTTTTTCGTTCAGCAGATCAGTATAGGCGGTAATAAACTGGCTTTGCAGGGCCGCCCTGACCTCAAAATTAGGGATTCGCAGTTTGAAGAAGGGTTGCTGGATCAGGGTGACAGCGGATTCGATGGTCAGATACCCGGCCTGAAACAACAAGGTGACCGGGTTGATGCGCTCCACTTCAAAAGAATCCAGTATCTCCTCGCTGACTTCCAGATTTTCCAGATCCGGCAAGAAATACTGCGTCTGGCGGAACAGTTTCAGCAGAAAAGCGGGGCTACCGGTCTCGAACCAGTAATTACGAAAGCGTTGACCTTCGCTAATGAATAGCAGAATGTCATAGGGATTATAGACTGTTTCCTGACCTGTCCAGTTATACCCGTTATACCAGTGTTTGATGGCTGCCCAGTCGGCGGTAGCCAGATGTTCGCCAAAGCAGTTTACTAAATCCTGTTGGGTATACCCACAGACGGATGAATAGGCTTCACTCAGGGTAATGTCCTTGAGTTGATTGATCCCGCTGAATAAACTGACTTTGGAGAACTTACTGACGCCAGTCATGAACACAAACTGGAGGTTGGCATCCTGGGCCTTGAGGACGGAATAGAGGTTTTTCAGTCCCTCGC
>CAIVXW010000126.1 GCA_903910005.1 uncultured Methylococcaceae bacterium | reverse complement strand
GCTTCAGTTTCCTCCCGTAGCAGGGCAGTCATTTTTTGCTGCTGTTCAATTCTGCAGCGACTGGCTTCAGCCTGCTGTTCAAAAATGTCCTGCTGATGACGCAAACGGGCCTGGTGCAGGCGTTCGCGCAGGGTGCGAATGACGGCCTGATGACGCGGGCGGGAGGCGGTGTCGTGCCCGGGGTCTGCTACCTCGTCCAGGAACCTGAAGCGGAGGGTGCAGTGGCAACGGCTTTGTATCCGGGAGAGAATCATAAACTCCTGTATCTCCTGACCAATACAGGTTTCAATGTCGCTCAGATCATCGTCCAGCCAGATTTCAGGCGGCAGGCTCTTCAAGCGTTGTTCGACCTGATCCTGCAAAAGGGCGTGATAGGTGTGCCGAATGATGTCACCCGCACTTTGTGGCTGATCCAGACAGCCCTGAACGAATGCCAGGGTTGGCTGAAAACGGAGGTCGAGCCGGGTATTGACCGTACACCCGCTTCCCAGCGACCAGTCTCTCAGGTCGAGCGTCCAGTCTTCGACCGGAACCGGAATGATGCGTTGATAAAATCGTCTTATCCCGGACTGGCTGGCCGGGAAACACCACTGCAAACCGCCCAGCCGAATGACTGCCAGTTTGCGCTCCGGTTCAAAACCGGGTTCCCACACCGCATCCCGAACTGCATTCATGCACCGTACCCCCTTTTCTTCATCAGTTCCAGCAGGGGATGCCCGGACTGTGAGGCATCCTCCCCCAGAAGCCGCATCTGTTCACCAATGACGGGATACAGGTTGGGGGAAAATTCCACCGTGTGCTGGCTGACCTTTCTAAGAAAGCCCCGGTTGAGCAGCATGGCAACCACAAACATGCGTGACCAGTCCGAATAACGTCGCGCCCGTTCCAGGTCGCTTTTGCGAAAGACGAATTCAAGTTCGTCATTGCGATTGATGGTGAATTCGCTGAATTGGCGTAATCCCTCGAAGGCCAGGCGTTTTTCCTCTTCGGTCAGGGGGCCTGGTGCGGAAAATTCGAGCCGGTACGACAGAACCAGGGTAAAGAAATCGACCATTGCCGCACTGGCGAGGGCAAACAGTGAAATATCTTCCCACATGGCAAGGGACGGGGTGATGCCCTGGGAAAATTCGCCCCAGGAGCCGATATGCGGCGGTTTGACCGGTTTGAGTCCGTAGCTTGTAATGAGCGTCTCGGTCATTTCCCGGGTGGTTTGAAAGGCTTGCAGCACCTGCTGATAGGCGGCAGCATCATTGAGATGGCCGGAAAAGTAGCCCAGACTGGCACGCAACTGACTGACGTGCCGCTCCATCTCGAGAAAACGGGCTTCCAGTTTTTTCTGTTGCTCACGCTCGCCAGCCAGGATTTCACTGAAATGGCTGTAGAATCGGCCCTTGCCGATCAGATGACGAAATTCACCCGGCATGTCAGGATGTGATCCCATATAAGCCTGGCTGGTTTCGGCACCGGCTTTCTCAACCCGCTCCTGTTGGCGGGCCATGAGTTGGCTTTTGACATTGACCACCGTGTCCAGGTACCCCTCAATACTGGATTCAAGGCCATCGAAACGCTGGAGTTGCAGGGCATCGTGCCGGGAAAATTCGTAAAACTTGAAATACGAAAACGACACCGACACCACCAGGGCAACCAGCAGCGAGACCAGAACCGCCAGGTAGCGGGACGGATTGGCCCGCCAGTGGATTGAGGCCAGTTCCAGCGTACTGATGACGATGATGGATTGCACGGCAATGGTGACAATCAGCGCGATCCAGTCGACGATGAAAAAGGACAGGCCATAATACGTCGTGTACCCGGAGGCCAGGCTCAACATCAGCACGATGGGTACTGACCATACCCGCAGCAGACCGACAAACGTGCTTTGTATGGCATTCAGCCAGGCACCGATACGCCAGGTGGTTGCCGTCATGGTTGGGATCCCCCTGTTGATGTGAATTTTTCGCTGGAGTAATTCATGCAAACCTTTATTACTATTCTGTTGCTGGTTCTGGCCTTTGTGGCCGGTAACGCCCTGCTGCTGCTACGGACGGCCAAACCACCCCGCATCCCCGAGGGCGTTAAACCGCTACCTTATACTGACGACGACACAGACGCCGTATGACACCTACACCGTTACGATCACCCGTACCGCATCCAGCCGGATCTGGGTTGACTGGATGCAGTGGTTCATTTCCAGGGCGTAAGTCTTGATTTGATCCAGTTCGCTGGCGCGGATGTTCGGGTTGACCCGCTTGAGGGCGACCAGCCGTTTTAATTCAGCCGTCTGGGCGTCCAGCATGCGTTTGCCACTGTCGCTGATGATGCCCGGCAGGGTTTGCCGGGCTTTTTTTCCGGCCAGCCCGATGCAGCGGGCGATGTTTTTACGTTCACCCCGAATCAGCTCAACCGCGTGTTCGCGGTCAAATACCCGGGGTTGTTCCACCAGACGGGAGAAGGGCAGGGCACTGAGGTCGTTGCCGTTGATGTCATGCAGCGACCGGATCAAACCCGGCGGGCAGTAACGGCCAATCTGCAGATGACGCGGAGCGGCACAGTCGACCCGGTGAAACACTTCCACCAGTAACTGGCCCGGGGTGAGTTCGGGGTGACTGACCACACTGAAGGCGGCATTGCCGTGTTCGCTGTTGAGCAGCAGATCCATGGCTCCCCGTACCATCGGGTGTTCGAAGGTCAAAAACAGCATGTCCTCACGGGCCAGGGCAATGCTGCGCTCCAGGGTGATGGTAACGCCGTCTTCCGGCAGTTCCGGGAACTGCATTCTGAGATGTTCGCCCGGCGTCAGGATGTAGCATTGACTGGAGTGTTCCTCAATGTTGACCCCGTAGGCATCGAATATGTCTTCCATGTAGGGCCACAGACTGCCCTCATCATCGGCGTCCTGTACCTGCTCCACCAGACGGTCGGCGACCGATTTGCGACAGGAATTGAGTTCGAGCAAGCGATCCCGTCCCTGTTGCAGGCTGTGCTGGATGCTGTCGGTCAACGCCCTTGCCTGCCTGATCAGGGCATCGACAGCGGTGCTGTCGGCATCGGGCTGGCTCATGGCATCACGCAGCGAACCTTCCAGGCGGCTAAAAACAGCCTGACCGGTCTGGCACGGCTGGTTGAAGGCTCCCAGTCCCTCGTGGTACCAGCGGAACAGAACGTGCTGGGCCGTGCCTTCAAAATAGGCCAGATGGATGCGGATGGTTTCGGTTTGACCGATCCGGTCGAGCCGACCGATGCGCTGCTCCAGTACATCCGGGTTGAGCGGCAGATCAAACAGGATCAGGTGATGGGCAAACTGGAAATTACGCCCCTCGCTGCCAATCTCCGAACAAACCAGGACGTCAGCCCCCTCGTCCGGGTCGGCAAACCAGGCGGCAGCCCGGTCACGGTTGACGATACTCATGCCTTCGTGGAAAGCCGCCGCCCGGATGCCAATCTGGCGCAGGGCGTCTTCCAGGTCGATGGCGGTTGCAGCCCGGGCGCAGATCACCAGTACCTTGGCGTGGTTGAGGCTCTGCAGGGTGTTAATCATCCATGCGACACGACCATCCTGTCGCCACCATTCACGACGGGGTTCCTCACTCCGGGGCCACAGCACCTCGGGATGCAGCCAGTCCGTAAGGGTGCGGGCACTGGCCCAGGCCGCCTGACAGGCGGCAGGGAGCGGCAGGCCGGTTGCCAGCAGTGCCCGTCCGGGAAAGCCCTTGATGGTTGAACGGGTATTGCGAAACAGCACCCGCCCGGTACCGTGACGGTCCAGCATGAGCTGGATCAAGGCCTGGCGGGCCGTCTCGGATCCCTCCGGACTGTCGAGTTTATCCAGCCATTCTTCGGCCAGATCATCCGATACGATGGCCTTGAGCTGGCTCAGGGTGTCCTTGTCCAGCATCGGATCGTCCAGTAAATGATGGATGACATCCGCCAGTTTCTTGTATTCGGCTTCTTCTGCCAGAAAGGTATCAAAACTGTAAAACCGGTCCGGATCAAGCAGACGCAACCGGGCAAAATGGCCTTCCTTGCCCAGTTGTTCCGGGGTGGCGGTCAACAGCAGCAGGCCGGCCACCTCCTGACTGAGTGCTTCGATGAAGCGGTATTCGGGGCTGACCTTTGCCGCAGTCCATTCAAGATGGTGGGCTTCATCCACCACACACAGATCCCAGGGAGCGGCCAGCACGGCTTCCCGGCGGCGTTCGTCCTCCATGAAAAAATCAAGGCTGGCCAGCACCCATTGCTCCGCCATGAACGGATTTTCCTCGTCGATTTGCTGATAGCGTTCCTCATCAAACAGACTGAAACGCAGATTGAAGCGGCGGCGCATTTCCACCAGCCATTGATACAGCAGCGGTTCCGGCACGATAACCAGCACGCGCCCGGCCCGCCCGGTCAGGAGTTGATGATGGATTACCAGCCCGGCCTCTATGGTTTTACCCAGTCCTACCTCATCGGCCAGCAGCACCCGGGGGGCATGGCGTTCCGCCACCTCATGGGCGATGTAAATCTGGTGGGGAATCAGGCTGGTACGTGCCCCCTGCAGGCCACGTACCGGCGATTGCTCCAGTCGGCGCAGGTGTTGCAGGGTTTCATAACGCAGGCGGAACAGGGCAGGGGAGTCCAGTTGGCCGGTAAACAAACGATCATCCGGTTTATTGAACTGCATGAAATGGCTGATTTCCATTTCCTCAAGCACACGCGGGCCTCCGTTTTCATCCCGGCCCTCATAACTCAGGATGCCCGCCTGTTCATGCACGGTCGTAACGGTAATTTTCCAGCCGTCGACGCTTTCAAGGGTATCGCCCCGACTGAACACCACCCGGGTCAGCGGGGACTTGTTGACCGCATAGGTACGTCGCTCATTGCCGGCAATGAATAACAGGGTGACTCGATTATTTTCGACGTTGAGGGCAATTCCCAAACCCAGTTCGGGTTCGGTTTCACTGACCCAACGCTGGCCAGGTACAAATTTGGACGACATGCTTCTCCTCTCGGGTTTTTGTTGATCTTCTCACAACGGCGGGCGGCATTGTATCAACGGATTCGACTGAAATGCAGGCTTGATTCCGGCGTTCGTCAGTGACGGGCGGGATTGAGCAGGGCAACAGCCTTGATCTGGGCCCACAGCGACAGACCGGGACGAATACCCAGTTGCAGGCAGGAGCGGCGGGTAATACGGGCAAGCAGGGGGGTGGTTCCCAGATTCAATCGCACCAGCACGTGAGCCGGGGTATCGGCAGGAACCAGATCGACCACGGTAGCAGGTAACCGGTTGAGGATGCTGGTGGCTTCGGGGCGGGTCAGACACAGGCTGACATCACGGGCCTGAATGCGACAGCGGACACGCTGGCCGACCGCTTCATGCCGCCGCCCGACATGGATGTGGCCATCGGCGAAATCAAGTCGGGTAAGAAAATCGGCATCGTCATGCAGACCGATGCAGGTATCCAGCACCACCCCGGCGTCTTCGCTGAAATGACGGGACAGATCCAGGCGGGCCAGGGTCTCGGTCAGGCTCCCCTGTGCAACCACCCGGCCCTGATCCAGCAACACCAGATGATCGGCCAACCGGGTGACTTCATCCAGGCAATGACTGACGTACAGCATGGGAATTTTCAACTCGTCCCGTAACCGTTCCAGGCACGGCAGCACCTCCTCCCTGTGCCGATTATCAAGAGCGGAAAGAGGTTCGTCCAGTAGTAAAATATCAGGACTGGTCAGGATGGCACGGCCCAGGGCCACCCGCTGTCGCTCACCGCCGGACAGGGTCGGGGCTGGTTTTGATAACAGCGGAGCCAGTCCCAGCCAGGCCACAGCCTGGTCAAATTGTACCCGCCGCTGCCGGGCCGGAATCCGCCGGTAACCGTATTCCAGATTTTGCCTGACACTGAGATGCCCGAACAGGCTGGCCTCCTGGAACACATACCCCAGATTTCTCCGGTGTATCGGCAGGAAGAAACGGGCCGCACTGTTTTGCCAGCACTGCCCCCGGATGGTGATGAAGGCCTGATCGGCCTGCTCCAGCCCGGCGACGCACCGCAGCAGGGTGGTTTTACCCGAACCGGAGGGACCGAACAGGGCGGTGATACCGTGGCCCGGCAGTTCCAGATCGACGGCAAGCTGAAAATCAGTCCGCTCAAGGCTGAGTTGAATCCGAGTGGGAGCGGCAGGTGTCACGGTGCAAGCAGGGTTTTATGCATACGATTTTTCCTGCAAAAAAAAACGCCGCCCACACTCGCGTGTGAACGGCGTTTCTGGTTCGGAAACCCTATCAGGCGTGAGCGGCGAAGGGATGCAGTTCAGAACCCTTCTTGGCTACAACTTCAGCCGCCTTGGGCTCGCCGGAAACGGCGCGCTTGATGGACAGTTTGGTGGCTTCGTAGTTGTAATCCTGGATTTTGGCATCGTCTTCTGCCAGCCAGTGGATGAATACACCGACGCAAATGAACAGGTTGTCTGCTTCATCAGCCGGGATGGTGCCGTCTTCCACGCAATCGGCCACAGCCATGGCAACACCGCGTTGTGCCGGTCCAAACATCTGGGTGGCCTGTTTGCCATTCTTGATGGTGACCTTGTTGAACATGACGGTAGCGGGCTTGCACAGCAGGTTGGGGGCAACCACGGCCAGCAGGCTGGTGAAACCATCCTTGTTGTTGGTGACGCAGTTGGCGAACGCGGTTTCAGCCGCGCTGCCACGGGGACCCATGATCAGATCAATGTGGGCGATTTCGTTGCCGCCACCACAGAGTGCTTCACCTACCAGCAGTTTGTCGATTTTTGCCATTTGCACAGTCTCCTGTTTTTCTTGAGTTTGAGTGTTGATGAAAGAAAGAAATTTTTCCAGTATGGACGCCACTAGAATGCCTCCCGAAGCGGGTTTGTCATTATGCAGTTTTTCTGGCGTCAGGCCAGCCTGATTGGGCGATGGCCTGAGTTCAGAATCCAGTCTGCGAACGACCCTGATCCAGCACCGTTTCCAGGCGCACAGCCAACAGGCACGCCACAGTCAGATCAGCCGTCGTTCCGGGATTGATTCCGTGTCGCTTGAACTCGGTGTCGATTTCATGCAACAGGAAATCAATCGATTCGTCCGCCCCCAACTGCGACAAGGCCTGGTCGAGGGTTGCCATCCTGTCGGCTACCAGCCCGGTAAACCGGGTACCGAACTTGCGTTCGATATGGCTGTCAGGGATGTTTTTCAGCAGGCTCGTGAAAACCGAAAGCACTGCCAAGTCTTCGCTGCCAAAGCGGGACAGCGCGTAATGATAACGTGGAATGGCCAAATCAAAAATATCCACGTAGCAATTAACATATTGAAAAGCGATCCTGTCGCGGTGACTGGCCGCCTGCATGGCTTCATACAGGTTGACAGCGGGTGCATTTGCCACGTCATGTTGTCCGGCACGACCCAGGCCTCCCGGATTGGCCCGGCGGATGGCCCGGTATACCCAGTCCGCATCGTCCAGGGTGGTTTGGGCAAGAACCGTTGCCAGGGCAGAGCGAAGGGCGGTTCCCGCCGCGTGGGCAGTGGCTGCCGCTGCGATCAGCGGAACCGACAGCAGCACGATGCCCAGGTTGGTATTGCAGCCGGTAACCCCCAGCGTTGTTTCCACTGCGTAAAAAACCTGTTCACCCAAACACAGGTTTTCCGCCAGCAGCCAGGGGGCACTGACCCGGGCACTCTGGCGAAACTGTTCCACCGTCATGCCGTGACCTTCGGAATGGACGCTGACATTGCCGGGCTTGAAGGCCCGCAATTCGGCCTCGCAGGCCTCCATGTAAGCCTGTTGCAGTAACGGGCGCAGGGCCGCGCTGTTCATGGGATACTCCGCGAGAAAACCTGCTCTTTTTTTTCCAGCCGACGTTCAATGAAATCAGCCACCAGCCGGTCGG
>CAIVXW010000125.1 GCA_903910005.1 uncultured Methylococcaceae bacterium | reverse complement strand
TGATGGTCGCCCCGGCCCGGGAAACGCCGGGAAACAGGGCCAGGCTCTGGGCCAGGCCAATTTTGAGGGCATCCGCAGGCTTCAGTTCAAGGGCGGTTGCGGTGCTGGCTTGCCGTGGTCGGGATTCGATCCACAGAATGATGAATCCCCCCACAATCAGGGCTACGGCCACCGTGACCGGGTTGAACAACCAGGCCTTGATGAACTTGTGCAGCATCAGACCCAATACGGCCGCCGGCAGGAAGCCAATCAGCAGATTAAGGGCAAACCGTCTTGAAACCGGTTCGTGAAACAGGCTCAGACCGGTGTGCAGCAGACGCACCCGGTAATGCCACAGGATGGCGCAAATGGCTCCCAGTTGAATGAAAATATCGAATGTTTTGGCTTGTTCGCCGGTAAAGGCCAGAAAGTCATTGGCAATAATCAGGTGGCCGGTACTTGAAACCGGCAAAAATTCGGTCGCTCCTTCGAGCAGTCCCAGCAGAATGGCCTTGAGGTATAACGGGAGATTCATGGAAGGCAGGAACGCAAGTATTGAAATGGATTAACGGAAACGGAACACAGTCAGACGCGGAAGCTGTTTTTGCAGGAATTTTTCAATGCCGATCACGGTATAGATCAGCACGCCACTGGCTGCTCCCAGCAGCCAATCCTCCGAACCCAGTGCCTCGGTGTGAAATAGCCGGTTCATCCAGGGCAGGTACATGAAGGCCGCCTGGGCCAGCATCATGGCCGCGATACCACCAAACACCCACAGGTTGCTGAATACTCCCAGCCTGAACATGGAGTGGGTCAAAGAGCGGCAATTGAACAGGTAAAACGACTGGCCAATGGCAAAGGCGTTGACGGCTGCGGTTCTGGCTTTGGCCAGGGTTTCCCCCTGGGCCAGTTCCCACTCAAACAGGCCAAAGGCCGCCAGGGTCAGCAGCAGGCCCACCAGCAGGGTGCGGAACAACAGCCCCCGGGTCAGTATGGATTGCTCCGGAGAACGGGGTTGACGCTGCATGATGTCGGCTTCACGCACCTCCAGGGCCAGCGGCAACCCCAAAAGCACTGCAGTGGTCATATTGAGCCACAGCACCTGCACCGGCAGGATCGGCAGCTCCATACCGGCCAGAATGGCTGTCATGATGACCAGCCCCTGGCCGATGTTGGTTGGAATTGTCCAGGTGATGAATTTGACCAGGTTATCATACACGCCCCGTCCTTCCTCCACGGCGGCGGCGATGGTGGCAAAATTGTCATCGGTGAGAATCATGTCAGCGGCTTCCTTGGAGACATCGGTTCCGGTAATACCCATGGCCACCCCGATATTGGCCTGTTGCAGGGCCGGTGCATCGTTGACACCGTCTCCGGTCATGGCCACGATATGGCCCTGTTGCTGAAACGCCTTGACCAGACCCAGTTTTTGTTCCGGGGCGACCCGGGCAAACACAACCGCTTTGCCAATGGCTCCGGGCCAGTGGGCGGTCGGCAATTCATCCAGATCACGCCCATCCAGGGCATGCAACGGCTGATCGGCATCCACCAGCCCCACCTGCCGGGCAATGGCGATGGCCGTACCCTTGTGATCGCCGGTAATCATCCTGACCTGGATACCGGCCTGTCGGCAGCGGGCCACGGCGGCAATGGCTTCAGGGCGGGGTGGATCCATCATGGCTTGCAGGCCGATGAAGGTCAGACCCTCCCGGATGTGGTGATGCCCCAGGGTGCGCGGCACTTCTGCATGGTCTCCCCGGGCAAAGGCCAGCACCCGTAACCCCCGGGCAGTCAACCGTTCCACCGCCTCATGGATGGCGGCCCGATTGAGCGGAACCCGGTTCAGATCGGCATCACAGGCTTGATTGCAGCGGTCCAGCAGTTTTTCCACCGCCCCCTTGAGGTAAATGGGATGCACATGGCCGACCGTGTCGTGGTGCAGGGTTGCCATGAACTGATGCGCTGATTCAAACGGTATCGCGTCAAGGCGGGGATGGCCGTTGTGGGTGTCGCCCGCATGCAACCCGGCCTTGTGGGCCGATACCAGCAGGGCGGCTTCAGTCGGATCCCCTTCGATATCCCAGTGGCCCTGACCCACGCTGAGGCGGGCATCGTTGCACAGCAACCCGGCCCGGAGCAATTCCATCAGGGCGGGCAGGGCGGCAGGTTCAACCGTTTGTCCGTCACGCTGGAATTCACCCGCCGGGGTGTAGCCGGAACCGGTCACGGCATAGTCGGTGCCGCCGACGTAAATGGCCTGAACCGTCATCTGGTTTTGAGTCAGGGTGCCGGTTTTATCGGAGCAGATCAGGGTGGTGCCGCCCAGGGTTTCGACCGCCGGCAGTTTTCTGATGATGGCGTTGCGCCGGGCCATGCGGGCCACGCCAATCGCCAGGGTAATGGTCACCGCCACCGGCAATCCCTCCGGAATGGCCGCCACCGCCAGGGCCACCGAGGCGATGAAGGTTTCCACCAGCGGATCACCGCGCCACCAGCCAGCGGCAAAAGTGACCGCTGCCAGCCCCAGGATAAACCACATCAATACGCCACTGAAGTGGCCAATTTTCAGGGTCAATGGCGTCTTCAGTTCGGTGGCTTCCGCCATCATCCGGTTGATGCGGCCAATCTCGGTGCGTTCGCCGGTTTCGACCACCACCCCGAGGCCGGTTCCGCTGGTCACCAGGGTTGAGGAAAACGCCAGATTGCAGCGATCCGCCAGCAGGGTTGCGGCGGGCAATGACTCTACCGACTTTTCAGCCGGCACCGATTCGCCGGTCAGGGCCGATTCGTCGATACGCAGTTCACGGGTACGCAGGAGACGCAAATCGGCCGGCACCTTGTCGCCCGATTGCAGCAGCACAATGTCACCGGGCACCAACTCGCGTGCCGCCAGGGTTGTTTTTTCACCGCCCTGCACAACCAGGGCATTCACCTCCAGAGCCTGCGACAGGGCAGCGATGGCCCTCAGCGCGTTCATTTCCTGAACAAAACCGATCAGGGCATTGATCAACACCACCCCCAGAATGACACTGGCATCCAGCCAGCCTTTAAGGAGGCCCGTCACCAGGGCCGAGAGCAGCAGGATATAAATCAGCGGGTGATTCAACTGGGACAGAAACAACAGCAGGGGATTTTTGCCCCGGCGGGTGGTCAGCCGGTTCAGTCCGTACATTTTTTGCCGGGCCATGCGTTCATCCGCCGTGATGCCGCAGTCAGGCCCGGTGGCCAGGATCTGCAACAGGACGGTAACGGTCAGGTGATGCCAGAGCGGTCTGGACGATTGTTTCATCAGTTACTCCGCGAGAAACCCCGCCCTGCAGGCCGGGGAGGGATAGCGACTGCAACACGACAGCCGCCGGGTGGATGCAGGCTTTGCACCTGCCGGGCCGTCAGGCTCTACCCATACAGATGCCATGGTTGGCCGGACGGGCGCGTGAATGTTGGCGGGCATTCTAGTACACTGCCGCCGATTCCTCATAGAGACGTGTATACCCCATGTACTCAAAATCATTGTTACTGTTTTTGCTGGTACTCGCACTGTCCTGCCGGGCAGGACCCGCCGAGGAATCCAGCCAGGCTCTTCTGGCCGCGGCCTCGGAAGGGCGAATCGAACGCCTGGTGAACCTGCTGGCTGAGGGAGCGGAGGTCAATTTCAGGAGTGCGGGCGGCAGAACCGCGCTGATGATTGCCGCCACCGCCGGGAATAGCCGCATCATCAGAAAATTGCTGGCCTTCGGGGCGGATCCCAACCTGGCCGACAATCGCGGC
>CAIVXW010000124.1 GCA_903910005.1 uncultured Methylococcaceae bacterium | reverse complement strand
TGTCTGAGGGCAATCATCTGGGTACACGCCTCGTCCAGTGTCACTTCCATTGAATTGACCTTGTAGTCATCCGCGATAACCCGCTCCGCCATCTCCATGTCGCCGAAAGTCAGGGCCTGAATGGCTCCTTTTACCTGCTCCTCGACCAAACCGCCCAGAACCAGAACCTGATTGCGGATATCCAGCAACTCATGGTCATATTGTCTGAAGATATGCTGGTGAATGTTGTTGTCTTCCATATATTCGCTCCTTACCTGTCAATTCAAACGGGGTGTGAGGGGTCGATACCCGTATTCCCGTGTCCACTCGGGACACAAGCCAGGATTCAGACCAAAAAGTTCAGGGATTCTATCAAGCCGACAAGTCACTTGTACACGCTATGCACGATACAGATGGCCGGTGATTTCCTCCCGGTCATGGTAGAGCTGTTTGAAACCCAGGCTGAAACTGACACCCTCCCGCAACAATCGCTCCGTCATGACGGCCCGGCAACGCATGACCTCCTCATGGCGTTTTTTCATGGGTAGCTTGAGATTGAACAATGCCTGCCGACACCACCCGGCCTGAATCCAGTCAGTGACCAGTTCGGCAATGCGGACAGGTTGTTCCACCATGTCGCAGACCAGCCAGTCGACCGGATGACGGGGGCGGTAGCGAAAGCCATCGACCCGGAGATGTTCCACCAGGCCGGATTCGAGCAAGTCAGGATGCAGGGAACCGTTGTCTATGGCGATGGTACGGATGTGTTTTCGTACCAGTTGCCAGGTCCACCCGCCAGGTGCCGCCCCCAAATCCACCGCCGTCATGCCGGGACGCAGATCGCGCTCGGGATCATTGACGAAAAACAGGAAGGCTTCCTCGAGTTTGAGGGTCGAGCGACTGGGAGCCGCACGGGGAAACCGGAGTCTGGGTATCCCCATGGGCCAGAGGGCGGCATTGCCGGTCGGACTCCAGCCGAGATGAACCGTACGCGAATCCAGCAGGAATACGTGCAGACGCCGACGCTCATCCTGAGCAAGCAAACCATCGGTATGGAGGGCTTTTTCCAGCAAGGGCAGAAATTTCCGGGTGAAACCCCCCAGATTACGTCCTTCGTTGGTGTCGGCCGTTTCCAGCCATACCCCGGAAAAGGCACTTCCCAGGTTTTTGATCTGCTCCAGCAGTGGCGTCAATCGATCTGTTTCAGGCAAGGCCAGGGATGATTTTTGGCAGAAAACCCATTGCCTCGGAAACATCAGGGCACGAAAGTCTGTCCCTCTGGCAAGCCGATCCAGTGAGCCGACGGGTTCATGCGGATAAAACAGCACGTAGCCACAACCCGGTTCGGTCTTGACATAGCCCGAAATGGCTTCGGCTCGGGTCAGGGCCATGATTTCTGCGGCTGTTTCCTTTTCAAAACCGCTGCGACAATACAGCAGCAGATAATCTGCCGCGCCCCCTGATGCCCCACTCATTCGTAGCGGAAAATGACCTGCATGGCCTGAGACTGCCGGTTGGTCAGTAACTCATAGGCCTCCTGGCAGGCGGTCAGGGCGAAGCGGTGGCTGATGAATTGTTCAGGCTGCAGTCGGGCCAGCCAATCCCAGGCCAGTTGCAAACGACGCTGCCGGTTCCAGCGTCCGCCGCCACAACGGGAACCGGGCGGCTGGGGTACGCTGGAAATCAGGCGAATACGCTTGTCCAGTATCCGGTCATCCAGATGAAAGGGATCACTGCCCCTGCCATAACGTGAACCGATCACTACCCGACCCGCAGTTCCGGTGAGTTGTACGGCTTGCTCAAGGGCACTGATTCGCCCGGACACTTCCACGACCGCATCCAGTCCGTCGCCGTTGCCATCAAACAGACAATCGCGCAAAGCGGCCACGGCCCTTTGATTGTGGGGATCAATCGACAATCCTGCCCCCAGTTCCAGCGATTTTTCCCGACGCGGGGCCAATGGATCGGCCGTCATCAGTTCCGCCAGGGGAAACTGGCCCAGCAAGGCGGTGGTCAGCAGCCCGACGATGCCCAGTCCGAACACCATGACCCGTTCTCCTGCTGCCGGATTGATGTCAGTCACGAGGTTCAGGGCCGATTCCATGCCGGCCAGAAACAGAGCCCGCTCGAGCGGTGTATCGACCGGAATCGGGATGCACTCCTTTTGCTCCAGTACCAGACAGGCCTGATGCGGATGGTAGGCAAAGACCTGCTTTCCGAGCCAGTCCCGCTCCTGTGGATTACCGACGGCAATGACTTCACCAACCAGAGCCGCACCCGATTTGAGCGGGTAGTGCAGGGGAGTAGAACCTGCTTGCGGGGCTTCTCCCTGAAATATTCGGAGTTCCCGACCGGTGCTGATGGCGGAGTAGCGGGTTTTGACGAGCAGTTCGCCGCTGCGGGGCACGGGAACGTCGGTTTCTCCGACCGTTACCGCACGGGAACCCTGATGGTAAATGGCCTGTACCCGCTTCATGGTTGACCTGCCACGCCGCAGACGACCGTTGCGGTATCCAGTCTGTGGTAGTGACAATCCCGGAGGGACAGACCGGCTGTCCGGGCAGGATTTACGCTGGCCGCTTCAGGCGGCAGGTCATGAACGATGTAAGGGTTGATGGTAATCACGCAATAATTCACACAATGAGAGTTCTGAAAAGCCCTGATCAAGGTTCCGGTACCGGTAACCAGCAGGGTTTTGATTCCCATGCGATGGCACATATCCTGGATTTGATGGGCACATGGGCCGGTTTCGTCCTGGTCTGAAGCCAGATGCAGTGCTCCGGTCAGCCAGGCGGTGCCGTCAGGGACGCAGGCCCGCCTGCCGGTCGACAACACAATCGGGGGCACCGCAAAATCGGGGGGAGCTTCCCAGTCGTCCAGGGAAGTCGTCCCGTCATCCACTACGATAATTCTGGCAAATTCCGTCACCCCCGTGCCGGTACCGATGCCTGGCAGGTCGCCATCACGCAGACTGGCTAAATCCACCAGAACGGCATCGTGCTGCTGTCCCAGATAATGCAGCAACCCGGCTGACTGCATCGAAGTTTCAGTCACGCCGACCGGTGACATCACCCTGCCGTTAAGGGTCTGGGTGTAGTGCAGGGTGATGAAGGGGGGACTCGCGACCGTGGTCTGACGGGCCAGCCCCAGGGCATCCAGCAGCGGAGCCAGGTAGGCATGATCGTCGCAGGTGGGCAGGGTCTCGCGGAACGTAATCCAGTGGGACATCTTTTCTACCTTGGAACGAAGGTAATCCAGATTGTCGGCATGCTGCCCCACCTCAATGGGAATCCGGTTTTCAACCTGGATGCCCAGACGCACCAGGTCATCGACCTTGCGCGGATTGTTGGTGATGAGCCGGATTGATTCAATCGCCAGATCGTTCAAAATCAGGGCAGCCACCTCGTATTCACGCTCATCCGGCTGATGGCCCAGGCTGACATTGGCTTCTACCGTATCGAGTCCCTGATCCTGAAGATTGTAGGCCTGCAGTTTTTTGTTGAGACCGATGCCCCGCCCTTCCTGACGAAGATAAATCAGCACCCCACACTCGGATCGCCCCAGGAACGCCAGGGCATGACGCAGTTGATCGCCACAGTCGCACCGGCGCGAGCTAAAGATGTCCCCGGTAATACACTCCGAATGAACCCTGACCGGCACACCGCGCTGCCCTGCCACGACCGACTTGACCAGTGCCAGGTGTTCCTTGCCGTTCTGATCGTAGAGGTACAGGGAAAACTCGCCGTACGGCGTGGGTAAACGGGTTTTGACTAGGTTTTCGACTACAGACGCCATCTGGCTTCAGACCGCATTGGAAAATGGGCAAGTATAAACATCCTGCTTACCTCATGGATACCACCAGACCGGAATTTTAATGGCAGGCCGACAGGATTCATGACTCCCACTGACCACTCACCACTCAACGCGGCCAGGATGGCCGCG
>CAIVXW010000123.1 GCA_903910005.1 uncultured Methylococcaceae bacterium | reverse complement strand
CTGCAAAGCCATCCAGAACTGTTTTTGGACTCACTTTCCTTGCCAGCGAGAGGATATGTGGGAGAAGTTTCTGCTTTGATCCCGCGTACTTGATACCCTCGGTATAGGGCACTGTAACTAACGTATCTTCAAATAAATCCATGGATTTCATATTAACGCAGACTCGACTTGCTCTTCTGGTTGTCGATATCGGACTTCAATTCCTTAAGGGCAACTTCATGGCCGACAGTAGTGGACAATAACGCGTGCGAAAAGAGTTTTACCAGAATAGGGTTGTGTTGGTATGTAACCCATCCATCAGTCACACTGGTGAAGTACTTCAGGCCATTCTTTGTATGCGTCCAAAGCCCACGCTGAAGAGCGTTTGCGGTTCCGCTGCCATAGCGAACCTCACAGACGTAGCCGCCATCACTATCGTAGAAACGATAAACGGGATGCTTTCGGCCATTACCTTCACTTTCATAAATTACTTTAACAACACTTTTTTTTGCCAGATCGTGATCAAAAACGAGTATATTGCATCGTTTGTTCTTTTCGTCGTAGATGAGGGGCAGAACATTTAAGCCGCTGAAGTCCGAGAAGACTGGATCAGCCCAGAGTGTGGCAATCGCACCGTCACCTTCAATAGTATTACCCATCGCTTGCAATTTAGGAAACATCAGAAAATCCTTGTCCGTGGACAGTTGCAGCGGGCCGTCACCATAGGCCTTCAAACTGACTGGAAATTCCTCTCTTGTAATCTCATTAATTATTTTTATGTCTTCTTCATGCTTTTTGGCGCGATACAATTCCTTGCCTACATGAGTGGATTTAAAGTCATACATGTACTGATTTATAAATTCTGTAATGGCGATTTCCGTCAAATCACCGTTCGTTTTATTTCCAATAAGTCGCATCGTGAAAATGTTACTCAGAGTCGTTGCGATGAGATGAGGATTCTTCGCGATCAGCAGTTTGAGGCGTTGATAAAAATCTTTGTAGGGTGTCATGGGGTTTAAGTATTAAATATTTTTAGGTGATGGACTTTGGGTTGTCTCTGGCTTTTTGGAAAAAATTTAACTGGTGAATGGTATATAGTAAAATACCGACACTTGTTTGGTTAACCAATAGCTCATCCCAATAACCGGGACTGGCGCATCATACCAGAATCATTTCTGTGCTGACACAAGGCACAGCACGCCTGGCTATGTTGCTGCACGGCCAGACGGAAACAGGGGAGGAGGGTATTTTCGTTCCGCCAGCGAAAGCGGCAACCGACGGGAATGCCGCTTTCCTTTTCCAGCAGCCAGTACACCGAGCCAGTACAGAAAACCGGGCCACAGAAATTGCAGTCCGGCCAGGAGGCCAAACAACAACCGGGCGATGAACGGCCGGTCGATTTCTTCCACTCGGCCATCTCCCGTTCGGCAACAGGTTTTTTTGTTGGAACTACAGTATGTCAAACCGGGTTGCCATCAAGCCCCCGGCAAACGACACCACATTGCTTGAAAGTGCCAGAATGAATCCGGTGCGTGTACCGGTACGCAGTAGTATGGCAATCAGAAAGGTTTCGCTTGTCAGGGCGAATAGTTCACTCACCAGGCCATAGATTTTATAGTGGTGAACCAGTGCCGGGAAGACAAACCACACATAAGGCAGCGTGGTTACTGAGGGGACTATCCCGGCCAGCGTGATTTGCGGCAGGTGAAAGACGGGATAGTATCGTCGACACACGAACACCGTCACCAGCACTTCCAGCGTAAGGGTCAGGGCCAGAGCCTTCAGGAAGCTTATTTCGTAGCTCACGCCCGGATCAACCTTCAGTTCAACTTGTAGATAATGGTTTTGCTGGTCAATGGACTATTGATGTCCACATATTCTTCTCCCGGTACGCTGATGGCGGCCTCGCTCAGCCCATCCTGGGCTTTACTGTAGTCGATGGCGGTAATGTCCTGGTTGGCCTTGTTCAGCAGTTTGGCAGATACAAAAAACAGCCAGGCACTGTTGAATTTGTACCCCTTGCTGATGGGCGTATTGTTCAGAACCTGGGTGATGCTAGTGCGGCCACTGATGAATTGCACCACCAAAACCAGTTGACTGCCATTTTTGGTGGTGCCGTTTTGACTCAGACCCTGCACCTTGAGTACTGTCTGGAGCGTCTTTTTGCCGGGTGGAAGTATATCGGCCCTCACAGGGGTCATGGCGGGCAGTGTCGCAAGCAGGCTGAGCATTGCCATACGGGACAGTGTAGTTAATGTAGACATGGATTTTTCTCCGAAATGGGGGGGTAAGGAGCCCGGGTTATTCAGTCGAAACCGTGTCGGCCTGGTTTTTCAGGGCTGATTGCAGCGAGTGCCAGGGCAGGGTGGCGCATTTGACCCGGGCCGGGTACGCCCTGACTCCCGCCAGTACCGCCAGTTTGCCAAGGGTGCCTGGATCCAGGCTGTCATCCTGGCCGGTGGTAATGCGGTGAAACAGG
>CAIVXW010000122.1 GCA_903910005.1 uncultured Methylococcaceae bacterium | reverse complement strand
TGTTTTCCACGGCGTCGGCAGCCCAGCACAGAATGACCTGGCCCGATGCGATGACCAGCCCGGCCCGCTGATGCTGAAAGCGGGGATGGAACTGCAACCCCCGATAGTCGGCGGTGATGGTGACCGGACTGCCGGATTTATCGGCACCGGTGGCCAGATCCAGCGCGTGCAGTCGCTGCAGGTGACGCCCCTGTTCCAGGGTGCGGGCCACCAGATACAGTGTCCCGCTGGCCCGGTCGATGACCGGGGTGCTTTCGATCCCCATGTAGCGGCGGATGTTGCGATTGGTGGCAGCAGACACCACCGGAACCGGGCCGATGGCGGCAGCCGGGTTTCTCAGGTCGCGCTTCCAGAGCAGGCTGTCTTCACCGGTTGAATCGGCATCGTAGGCGTAGATGACGTCCTGCATGGTGGCGATGTACACCACGTTGCGTAGTCCCTTGCCCGCAATCGGCAGGGCCGACACGAACAGGGGCTGGGCATAGACGTCACCATCGACCGGATAGCTGCCCAGCAGGCCAAACTGGCGCGGATTGACATTGCCGGTATGCAGGAGGGTTTCGTGGGGGTTGGCACCGGTTCCGGACAGGTCGTAGCGGCTCTGGGTGACATCCACCCCGGCCTGAGCCCCCAGGGCAACCCATGCCAGACCAACGGCCCACCGCTTGATCGCGGGGTGTTTCATGGTCAGATACCGTAAAGGCTTTTGACACGCGGCCACAGGCCGGGATCGTGGTCGCTCACCCGTTCCCAGACCGCCTGCTCCAGTCGTTCCAGTCGTTCCTTGCCGATATGAACCCGGCGGGCATTGAGATTGTGTGAGGTGGTGGAGACGGTTTCATGCCGCTGTGGCAGGCGGCGGTCGACCGTTTCATCCCACTCAAAGCCAAACGCCGTCAGCATCTGCCTGAACACGGCATAATCACGCAGGGCGTCCGCCGTGGTGCTGAACCAGCGTCCGCCGGTTTCGGCCATATACTGCTGGTATAAGGCCTGGCGACGTTCGATTTCCAGGGCATACCAGAAACACAACTGGTAATCCGTCAGTAGCGGCCATTTATCCAGCGGCAATACCCCCGGATCTGCCGGCGACAGCAGGTATTTCCAGCCCATCGGGGTTCTGGCCGGCACGGTGTTGCGTGACAGCAGGCTGAGGGCAATGGCCCGGGGGGCACGCCGCAGAATCAGCAGGTCGGGGGTGACGCCCAGTTTGAGGAACTGCTCGAAAAATCCCTTGCAGAACAGGTGGCTGGTTTCGACGTAACGGGATTCGGGGCGAGCCGCAATGGCCGGCAGCTTGGTCTGTACGCAGAAGGCATGGCCACTGGCCGGTACCATCCGGGTTTTGCGCATGACCCGGACGAAATCGGGCGGCGGTTCGTGCACTGAACAGGTGTCAGGCATCAGGCCGAATAATTCAGTGACATAGGTGGTACCGGTGCGACCGGCGGTGACGGTGAATACAGGTCGTTTCTGGTTGACCTGTTCGACGAGTGTTTGAATGGATGACATGCTGCTGTGGTGTTGAGGGTGGGTAAATTCAGCCGAACAACCGTGGCAAGGCTTCAGGGGCTGGTGTG
The DNA here is from genome assembly GCA_903910005.1 of uncultured Methylococcaceae bacterium. Classification (GTDB taxonomy): domain Bacteria; phylum Pseudomonadota; class Gammaproteobacteria; order Methylococcales; family Methylococcaceae; genus CAIVXW01. The sequence goes on along the minus strand of CAIVXW010000122.1, from coordinate 4,167 downwards.
AATCCGGGCAGGATACGGGACAGGGCTTCCGGCTGCAACCGGAAGCGGTGCTGCAGAACCTGCCAGAGAACCTCGCGGTAATCGGTGGTGACAGCCAGGTCACGCCGTTCAAACAGGGCGTCCGGTTCAAGCCCCGGCCATTTGCCATACACCCGCCCGCCCTTGAGCTGGCCGCCCATGAGCCACATCACACCGCCATGACCGTGGTCGGTACCGCCGTTGCCGTTTTCAGCCACCGTGCGGCCAAATTCGGACAGGACAACCAGAGTGGTATGGGCGTAATCCGGCCCCAGGTTCTGGATGAGGCGGGCCAGTCCGGCACCGAGCGGGCGGAGTTTATGGGCCAGTTGGCCCTCGCCTGCTCCCTGGGCGATATGGGTATCCCAGCCGCCCAGGGCCATGAAAGCCAACTGGATGCGTGAGGTTCCCCGAATCAGGTGAGCCACCCTGTCGGTCTCGGCGGCAAAGTGGTTGCCGGGATGAGGGGCATTGGCATCGGCTGCGGCCATGTCCTGGCGAAGATCGGCCATCAGCCGCTGGCGGGCCATTTTGCCTGCCTGATAGGCGTTGCTCAAGTCATCCTGACCGGCATACAGCCGATCAAACACCCGGGCAATGTCGGGCGTGTCGGTCGGGTGCATCTGTTCTGCGGCGGTGCCCAGCGGCTGACTGGCAGCAGCACTGGAGCCGGTCAGGATCAGCGGCAGGGTTGACGCCCCGAAACTCACCGCCCGGGTAGGGTAGGTGGCACCGGGCAACTGGCCCAGCAGCCGGTTCATCCAGCCGTCCACGGCGGTGGCCGTCCCGCCCAGGCCGCTTTCCAGGGTTGCCTGGGCAGAAAAATGCGAACGGACACCGTCGGCCAGTCCGGTGGCGTGAACGAAGGCCAGGGTTTTGTCGCGCCAGAACGGCATCAGTGCCTCCAGGGCCGGGTTGAGGGCAAACTGCTCATCCAGTTTGAGGGCACCGTCGGTCTGGCCGGGGGCCGGTATCGCCAGATTGGGGCGGCGGTCAAAATACTCGTCTTCCTCGCAGGGAATCACCACATTGAGACCGTCCACGCCGCCGCGTAAAAAGACCACAATCAGGCGCTCCAGTGGCGGCTCGCCGGACGGCGCGGGTGTCACGGCGTAAAGCCGGCCTGGCTGCAGGGCCGCAACCATCGACCCCAAACCGATCTGACGTAAAAAATCGCGACGCTTCATGGCGGGTTTTGCCTGGGGGTTCAGTAGTGGAGAAATTCAGGACTGGCCAGCAGTACCGCCGTTTTGTGGGCCGGTTCCAGCCCGGACAGGGCGGATCGGGTGCGCGGGGACAGCACAGCCTGCTGGCTGGTTTCCAGGGTGGTGGCAGGGATACGGTTGGGCAGTGCGGTCCTGAAGGCATCGCGGCCCACCCGGGTAGCAAAATCAATTCGTTGCAGCAGGCTGTCCGGACTCAGCCAGGCCGCCCGGGTGTTTTTGTAACCGTCAGGTGTCAGGCATTGATACAGCGGCATATTCATCAGGCGCAGGGTATTGAGCAGCGGGCGGGGAGCCGCAACCGCAGCACCGGTCGTGCGAGCCACTGAAACCAGATAACGGTAGGGTGATTTGAATTTGGCCTGGTAGGCGGTTTCATCGCGGAATGCCTCGCTGGCGAACAGGGCTTGCAAAACCGTGCGGATGTCACCGTCGCTGTCGACAAATACCCGGCTGAGGGCGGTAACCAGCGAGGCCGGTGGTTCATCGGCGACGAAGGCCTGAGCCAGCTTGTAACTGATGTGCCGTGCCGTGGCCGGATGCCGGGCCAGCGCGGTCAGGGTGGCTTCCACCTCCTCCGGGCCACCGCCCTGCACGCGGCGTCCCAGCAGGATTTTATCGCCGCTGTCATGGCGTTTGGGATCAAAACAAAATCCGCTGGCCGGTGCATTTTTGCGGAGCGGCCCTTCACACAGACCCCAGCCGGTCAGGATGCGGGCCAGTTCAGTGACGTCCTGCTGGGTATAACCGCCCTCCACCCCCAGCGTGTGCAACTCCAGCAATTCGCGGGCATAGTTTTCGTTCAGGCCGCGATAACGACCCTTGCCCTTGCCGGTGCGGGGAGCGGTATTGAGCCAGTTGTCCAGATAGACCAGCATGGCCGGATGCCGGGCCGTCGCCTTGAGTAACGTCTCAAACCGTCCCAGGGCATGGGGCCGGATGACCCGTTCCTCGTAGTCGCCCACCACCAGTTTGACCCGGCCACCCTTGTTGGCAAATACGTTGAAATGGTTGAACCAAAAATCCACCATGACTTCAAGCAACTGGCGTTTGCTTGCCACGGCCCGGATGAGGCGGGCTTCCTGGGCTTCGGCCAGGGCACGGTTGAATCCCCGCATGGCCTGACGCGGGGAGCTATCGGCTGCATGGTTGAACAGGGACTGTTCGTACAGGGTTTGCGGCGGGAGTCGCAGGGTGGTCAACCCATCCAGTCGGCGGATGAGGTCAGGGTCTTCGGTGATGCGTTCCGGATGCAGTTGTTCCTCAATGTAGGCGGCGATGCCCTGGGCCTGGAGGTGGGCGATCTGTCCCGGCAAAGGGCCGAAACTGAGGCGGTTCAGGGTGTGGGTGATCTGGCGGGACTGTTCTTCCCCGGCATTGATGTTAAAACTGGCTGCCGTAATCCAGAGCAGGATTGACAACCCCGCAATGCGCTGACCCATCATGTGCAGCCTGGCTTGTCCGGGAAATTGAAATACAGAAAATCACGCTCATATATATCCAGTATTTTTTGTATTATCTTATCCGAAAGATTGATTCCGCTGAATCGCTGGGGCTTCTGATTGCGGCGTGACAACTGAATGGAATCATCAAGCCCGGCCAGTGTTTTGATTTTGGCAAAATCCTCTTCTATTGTTTCAATTTTTCCCGTGAAATCAGACTTGCACTTGAGTCCGTCATAAATGATTTTATGTTGCGGAATGAAGTGGCGGAACATGGTTTTTTGGGCGATGGCTTCCCTGTCAATGGCATTGGTAAATTCGGTCAGCATTTCCAGTATGTCGCCCACTGTTTTTTCGGCAAGATTGATATCCTTGCGATGATGCTTTATGTACTCAAAGAAAGACGACACATAGCGATCAAAAGGATTTCTTGTGAAGGAAAAGACGAAATACTTTTCCAGAAGTTCATAATCCTGCGGATACAAAACCCTGAATATATCCATCGACATATGAGCCTTGTCTACCCTGATGTTTATTGCATCAGTCCTGACCAGACCCCAGTAGAAATTATTTCGCGTATCATAGCGGGTGATGAGTTCCTTTCGCAAGGCCGAACCCGCAGTTTTTGGATTGTGCAGGAAAATAAATTTTTTTGTATCTGATATGACCATAAAAATAATTTTTCAGGTATCGGTTTGTTGGGATGAAAACTGATTTTCAAAATCAGACTCCATAGCCATCATCAGACTCGAAAGTTCCAGGTTCCTGATAATTTCAAGATAATGCTTTTTTTGATTTGGCATTATTTGAAGGATGGAGTCATCATAGTCTTCATTTCTGTCCCTGATTGAATAGTAAGTGCGGGAAAAATGACCTTTTTCCTGATTGGGCTTGTTGCCGTTACCTCGCCATTGTTTGACGGCATATTCTGCCAGGCTGCGGGTCGCATAATGATTCAGCTGCACGCGCGTGAAATCGGTGTGAGCCATGTCATCCAGTATCGGGTCACGACCTGCAAGTGCTGCTTGACTGAGTACCATGCCATCCGGAAAAACGTAGCGTACGTCATTCAGGGCATCTTTCCTGAACCAGGGACGGTGTGGGCCAAACCCTGTGATCCTGTCACCAGGTCTGAAAATTGTCTTGAATTGCCTGTTCAGGTAAAAATCCGGTGCCGAACACCGCAGAAAACGTTCTATGGTGAATCCCAGTCCCCTGGTTTTCAGCCCCGATGATCCAAAAAACCGCCAGTTGATGGCAACAGCCTCATACCGGGAAAACTCTTCCAGAAAGTCGGGGAGCGTCGCTCTGTCCTTGAGGTTAAGGTATTCATCCGGATCAATGCAGATTACCCAGTCAGGTTTCAGTGCCAGTATTCGTTGAAATGCCTTCTTGAAGGCATTTTTTTGCGGAGATTCATTTTCGGTGACAGTATTTTGACATATTTCAATATATGGCAATTTTGCCAGATATGTGAACAGATC
>CAIVXW010000121.1 GCA_903910005.1 uncultured Methylococcaceae bacterium | reverse complement strand
CTGCACCCCAGTCCGGCACCAGCCTGATTGAGGTGCTGGTAGCCCTGCTGGTTCTTACGGTGGGTTTGATGGGATTGGCCGGTCTCCACACCCGCACCCTCAAGGCCCGACTGGAGGCCGACGACCGGCTGGAGGCACTGATGCGGCTGGAAGACGCGCTGAGTCGGCTGCGGGCTGACCCGAGCTGCCGCGATGAAACCTGTCTGCAGGATGCAGCCGACCCGGTGGGTGCAGCGCGGTTTCCTGTCTGCCTGACGGCAGGGGAGGGGGGGCGATGGCGGGTCGCGGTGGCCTGGCTCGGGGTATTTGACGCCGAAGTACCCGCCGATACCTGTGGCACGGGTCTGCCGGGGTCGGCGTCAAAACGGCGGGTGGTCAGTACGGTGCTGTTTCATGCGGCGGACTGAATCCGCCGGTTGGAGCCACCGCCATCAACAGGGGCATTCACTGGTTGAGCTGATGATGGCCCTGGGACTGGGGTTGATCCTGCTGACGCTGGTGACCCGGTTGACCCTGGAAACCCGTCAGGGCATGGAATCCCTGACCGCACGCGGTGAAGAGCGGGAAGCCGGGCGGTATGCCCTGAGCCTGTTCAGGGAGGATCTGCGCCTGGCCGGCTTTCTGGGAACCCTCTACCTGAAACCTGCGCTGCCTGCCACCCTGCCCGATGCCTGCGCCAGCAACCTTGACGGCATGCTGGCAGGATTGTCGCTGCCGATTCAGGTTGACGACCGGCCCGCCACCGCCAGCCGGTGTGTGGATGGAGCCGTGGCCGGGGTGGAACGGCTGGTCATCCGCCATGCGGCAACCCACGGCTTCGCGCTGGACGCCGGGGCTGATGACGACGACGGCGACGGTGACCGCGATGATCTGGACTATGGCCGCGTCTATCTACAGGGCTTCGACAGCCGCTATGTGCTGGGCTATTGCAGCCGTTCAGGCACTTGCACCGGCCTCACCAACTGCGCGGATACGGCCTGTCACACCCTGCTGGCCGCCGACAGCCCCCGTTCGGTCAGCGGGGATGAACCCACCGTCTTTGGCCTGCGTTACCATGACACCCTTTACCCGGTCGAACTGCGAGCCTACCAGGTACGCATCTATTACCTCAGAAACTGGAGCGCGACGGTCGGCGACGGCATTCCCACCCTGGTGCGGGCTGACCTGCAGGACAAGGGCTTGGCACCCGGCTTCAGTACCAGCCCGCTGCTGGATGCCGTGGCCCGGATTGGTTTTGACTACGGACTCAACGGGGAGCGACCGTCCCGACCGCAAGACTGGGCCGCCGTGACAGCGGTGCGGGTATTCCTGCTGGTTCGCAGCCGCAACACGCTGCCCTACAACGACACCCCCCGGCAGTTCAACCTGGGAGGCACGACTCCTTACACGATACCAGCCGACAAGGTTGGCTACAGACACCAACGACTGACGGCCCTGATCAGCCTTGACAATAACAGCCGGGTCACCTCGAAGGCTTCATTGGTCGTTTCGGGCCAATAATCATGCCACCTGTGGTGAACCCGGCAATGCCGCCCGCATCCTGTCAACCGCCATGTAGGCTCACCACGCACGGGGTGGGCTCCCTCTCATCCCGGATCGGGCCAAGGATCATGTCTCACCCGGCTTCCCGCATCAGCCGGAACAGGGTCTGCCCAATCCGGGCCACTTCACGTTCATCGCCGTTTTTCAGGGCCGTTTCCATGCCTTGGGCGGTTGCGGAGATGTGCGGAAAACCAAAACTGCCGGCGATGCCCTTGAGTTGATGCAAACGACGTTGCAGGGTGGGCCAGTCCCGGTTTGCCAGAACCGCCGCCAGTTCATCCAGACGAGCGGGCAGTTCCTCCAGGAAGGCGGCTCGCAAGCAGCAGTATTCCGCATCCTGCTCCAGGGAAACGCTCACCGGTGAAACAGTGGTTTCATCCGTCGGGTCGGGTGGTGGCAGGCACTGCGCCAGCAGGCGGTAAAAGGCGGCCTGGTCGATGGGTTTGGTCAGAAAACCGCTACAACCGGCTTGCCTGGCGTTCTGTTGGTCTTCTTCGGTGGCGTTGGCAGTCAGCATGATGACCGGGTGCGGAAATCCGGTCAGCCGCAACAGTTCAACTGCTTCCAGACCATCCATAACCGGCATTTGCATGTCCATCAGCACCAAATCAAATTCAGCCGTCTGGGCCTTGTCGAGGGCTTCCTGTCCGTTGCAGGCAATCACTGCTTCGGCTCCGGTACGCCGTATCAACAGGGTGATCAGCTTCTGGTTGTCGGGTGTATCTTCTGCCACCAGTATCCGCCCCCGCAAACGGGGGACGACCGGATGACCGCCGCCGTCGGCATCCGGCATGGTCAGGTCGACGGCTGCCTCAATCAGGCTAACCTCAGCGAGTGGCCCGGTGGCGAGGGTTACCACGAAGCAACTGCCTACATTACGCAGGCTGAGAACCCGGATGTCACCGCCCAGTTGGCGGGCCAGTTCGCGTGAAATGGACAATCCCAGCCCGGTTCCGCCAAAACGGCGGGTAATCGAGGCATCGGCCTGGGCAAACGGCTGAAACAGGCGGCGCAGTTCGGCAGGGTCGATGCCGATGCCGGTGTCCTGTACCGTCAAAACCAGTTGTCCGGCGGCCTGATCCAGACTCACGATCAGGCGCACGGCTCCGGGCGGCGGGGTGAATTTGACGGCATTGCCGATCAGGTTGATGAGTATTTGCTTGATGCGGGTCGCGTCGCTCCAGAGGCTGGAGGGCAGTGGCGGCATCAGGTGGTAACTGAAAGCCAGTTGACGCCCCCGGGCCAGCGAAACGGCCAGTGCATTGACGTCGGCCAGCAGGGGCAGCAGGGCAATCCGGGCGGATTCAACCTTGATTTGTTCGGCTTCGATTTTGGAAAAATCAAGAATGTTGGCAATCAGTTCCTGCAGATGCCGTCCGTTGCGGATGATGGTACGGATGGCCTGGTCGTGTTCCTCCCGGGTTTGTACCGTTTCAAGCAAGCCTTCAGCAAAACCGATGATGGCGGTCAGCGGCGTGCGTATTTCGTGACTCATGTTGGCCAGAAAGGCACTTTTGGCCCGGGTGGCGGTTTCAGCTTCAAGGACTCGCCGGGCCAGTTCGGTCTCCATGTGCCGCTGCGGTTTGATGTCGCGGGCAAAGCCCACGGTACCCAGCACCCGGTTCTGTTCATCCACCACCGGAGCCAGGTAGGTTTCGTACAGGCTGTCCGGGATTTGCTCCAGTGATTCTTCCCGGGTCAGCGGTGTTCGTCCCAGCATGACCCGGGTCTCGTCGGCACGGTAGCGGGCCGCCATCGCTGCCGAGACCAGGTCGGTATCCTGCAAACCGGTAAGGCTGGCAGACGGTTTGCGATGTGAAAGGGCCAGAGCCCGGTTGGCCGCCAGAATCTGCCCGTTCGTATCCTTCAGCCAGACCAGATGCGGCAGGTGGTCGATCAGTGCCCGCAGAAACCGGCTCTGCCGGTGCAATTCCTCAGTACGCTGGCTGACCCGCTCTTCCAGTTCGTTGCGATAGGCCTCCAGTTCCCGGGCCATGCGTTTTTGCTCGGTGATGTCTTCCTGTACCGCAATGTAATGGGTGATCCGTCCATCCGGTCGTCGCAAGGGCGTGACTTTGGCCCGCTGGGTATAAAGGCCACCGCTCTTGCGCCGGTTGACGAATTCACCTTCCCAGACCTTGCCCCGGAGCAGTGTCTGCCATAGCTCGTGATAGGTTTCCCGTGAGGTGATGCCGCCGTTCAGGATGCGCGGATTTTGTCCGAGGGCTTCTGCGGCGGTGTAACCGCTGTGGCGGATGAAGGCCTGATTGACGTACTCAATGCGACCGCTGAGATCGGTAATCATGATGGACTCCGGACTTTGCTCTACCGCCAGTGCCAGTTTTTCCATCTGTTGCTGGACTGTCCGGTGTTCTGTCACGTCCTGCGATGATCCACTGATCCGGGTGGTCGCTCCAGCGTCGGTATGGATGACTTCGCCCAGGGTATCGAGTATGCGCGGTATACCGTCGGCGCGGATGATCTGTATGTCCAGCCGGAAGGTTTGCCGATCCGTTGTGGTTTGTAGATGCGCCATGAGGCGGTGGGCATCATCGGGATCCAGTCGGGACAGGATACGCTGGGGAGGGCCATCCAGACTGCCCGGTTCCACCCCGAACAGATGGCACAATTGATCGGACGCCGTAAAATGTGCGGTTTCGAGGCTAAAATCCCAGTAACCCAGGCGGGCACGCTGCTGGGCCTCCGCCAACCGCTCGCTGTAGCGGTTTAGTTGTTCCAGTATCCGCAGGTTTTCAGCCATGGCTGCCAGCAGTTCGACATTGAGTTGTTCCAGCCGCCTGGCCCGTTCGACAATGATGCCGAGTATGACCTGGCGCAGGCGGGCTGCGTAATCGATTTCAACAGCCTGCCAGAGGGCTGATTCGCCGGTCACGGTTTGTCGCCAGCGGGCAAAGGAGGTGCGCGGCATCAGCCGGGCTTCGGGCTGCCGCGAATCAATTTCAACCGGTTTTTCCGGGTTGCCGGCCCAGTCGATTTCACGCGGGGTTTCGTTGCGGAACCAGAGCAGCCAATCGGGTTGAGAACGGCGCAGCCGGACGGATAACACGCCACAGGCCGCCAGGCCGGTTGGCGGCAGGCCGGGACAATCACGGCGCAATGTGTGGGTGGCGATGATGTCGGATTCCTGGAGTGTCAGCCAGTCGGTGATGGTTGCAAGCGTGGCGGGATCCGGGGTTATGCCCATTCGGCTCAACCGCCCGCCGTATACCAGGGCGGCTCCGTCGGCTGCCGGTTCCGACAGCAGGTTGGGCACGTCCGAACACAGGGTCTGGTGCAAATCCTCGCACTGGCTCAGATTTTTGACGAGTCCATCCAGGACGGCATCCAGCCTTGTCTGGTAGTCGTGATGTTCGCGCTCACGCCGGTCATGAATCATCAGCGACAGGCTTTGGGTCAGGTATTCAACCGGAGCCCGGCGTTCGCAGGAAAGGTGCAGCGGTTCGGCATGGTTCAGACAACTGATCAGACCCCATATCTCGTTATGGTGGGTCATCAGTGGCATTACCAGTGCCGAGCGAACCCCCATGTTGCGCAGATAGCCGGTGTACAGGGTTGAGACGCTGCGTAGCAACAGGTAGCTCATGTCAAGCGGAACCCCGACCGGCTGCCCTCCGGCCTCCATGAGCGGAACGGGTACGTAATCGGTGTCCGGCAAATGCCGGAGCGGGCTGTAATTGAACAGGCGGCGGGCAGGGGCCGGAATGTCGCTGGCCGGATAATGCAACCCCAGGAACGGCTCCAGCCCGTCACGTTTGACTTCGGCAATCACCTGGCCGGTGCCGTCGCCGGCAAAACGATAGGCCATCACCCGGTCATAACCGGTAAAGCCGGCCAGCCAGCGTAGCCCTGCCTCCAGAAAAATCGACAGGGATTGGGCGTTGCGTAATTCCCGCAGTGTGTTGGACAGGATGGATAAATAATGAACTTCGCCGCTGCTGAAGGCGGCCCCGGCCGGTTCAAATTCCAGCAACAGCCTGCCGTCGGCCCGATGCCCCAGCACATGAACCCGCTCCACCAGCCCTGGCAGGGGGATAATGACCATGAGATAGACCCGGGCTGAATCCAGGGTTTTGTCGTGCAGTCTGTACTGCAGGGTGGCCATATCGGCGGGGGCAAGCAGGGTACTCAGCGGGCGATTCAGCAGCGCGGCGCAGGGAATGCCCAAATGGCGGGCGGTATTGGCACTGGCCTGGCTAATGCTGAAGTCGGCTTCATTGACGACCAGGAGACAACCGTGTGGCTGAATGGCACGGGCCAGGTGAACCGGTTCGCGGTCACAGTTGGTGAGATCCACGCCAGTGGATACACTGGATTCAGAAGGCATGGCGAAATGGTTAAGCAAATTACCCTCGAACTATAGCAGTTTTTCGGCCAACGTTACCAGAGACGTCACACCGGCCAAAGTTGCCCGGAAAATTCAGGTCAGACACTTGAACAATCTGCCTGAACCTTGACAATATAGAGCCATTTAAGCCCCATCAGGGGGTCTCAAGCCATCATGTTCAGCTACACAATACAAGAACTGGGTCACCTCAACGCCCGACTCAAACCCGCACTCGAAATCGCCAAACAGCGCAAGGTGGAATCCGAACAACTGGCACTGGATG
>CAIVXW010000120.1 GCA_903910005.1 uncultured Methylococcaceae bacterium | reverse complement strand
CCCCCTCTCCCAACGGGAGAGGGCCGGGGTGAGGGCATAAAAAAGCAGGGGGGCGTGAACGGTTACGTTGGTGTATGCGGCATTCACTCGCCACTGATCCCACCGGGCCGCCGGTATAGCCGCGCTTCCGGGTTCCCCTCGCCGTTCACCACAAAAAATGTGCTATGTTTTGTTCAGTTTCCGCTATTACCTGTTTCCCTGAATCATGCTGTTTACCCTCTCGCTGCTGTTCCTGCTGGCTTTTGTTTCAGGTGTCGTGCTTGATCTGTTGACCCGGTATTTGCCGCAATCCACCGACACCCTGGTCGAGCGGATCGACGCCGTATTACCCCAGATTCAGTGCGCCCAATGCGGGTATCCGGGGTGCAGACCGTATGCCCGGGCCATCGCTGCAAACGAGGCCGATATCAATCGCTGTCCTCCCGGTGGACAAGACACCGTTGAGGCATTGGCCCGCCTGTTGGGGGCGGACAGCAAGCCTTTGGATTTACACCGTGCAACCGCCATGACCGGTGGCGTGGCGGTGATTGATGAGGCCCGTTGCATTGGCTGCACCCTGTGCATTCAGGCCTGTCCGGTCGACGCCATTGTGGGTGCCTCCCGTTATATGCACACGGTGATCGCCACTGAATGTACCGGGTGTGAATTGTGCGTGGCTCCCTGTCCGGTTGATTGCATCGTCATGCAGGCTCCGTCGCAATCAGGAAGGATTTAACCACGCGACTGAATCAAGTCTTCCAGAAACTCATCCAGCATCGCCCGGCTTACGTGTTGCATCACCACGACATGTGACCACCCGGCCTCGGTGGCAAGATCCCATTTGCGGATGATGGCATCGGCAGGTTTGTGCAGGCAGACGATGTTGGAATACTGCCGCCGGTCATGGGGATAATCCAGGCAGGTCAGCCGGTTTTGCAGGTAATCGGTATTGGCCATGCAACTCTCAACCTCACGGGCAAGGCCTGATGATCCCCGTGTCATCAGTGCGTACCACAGTAACACCGGGGCATGACCGTTACGCGACCCCAGCAGGGTGGTATCGGCGGTATGGATGTATTCGATGTAATTCCCTTGCGGACGCTTGCGGGTAATGACTATCCCGCAGGGAAACGGACAACCAATGAATTTGTGACCCGAGATCGCCAGACTGTCGATGGCCTGGCCAAACTGAGGACAGGGAGAGCCGGGCAGAAAGGGCAGCATCATGCCGAACAGGGCGGCATCGCAATGAATGTGGAAACGTCCGATTGCCAGGGTTTGCAACAGATCAATCACGGTTTCAACCCGGTCGATGGCCCCCCGCATGGTGCTGCCGATATTCAGCGAAATAATGGCCGCCTCGCCCTTGTTGCGTTGCCTCAGTGCCTCAGCCAGTGCCGTATAGTTGATTTCACCGGTCTCATCCGATGCAATGACCCGGTGGCGCAGTCCCAGCAGACGGGCACTTTTGCCAATGGAATAATGACTGCTGTCGGAGAAATAAAGGGTTGCATCGGGGTGTGCATCCCGGGCCTGGGCCAGGCCGTAAAAATTGGCCTCGGTGCCACCGGAGGTGACATAACCGTGGTAACCTGCGTCATCCTCAAGACCATACAACCGTGCAATAAAACGCACCACCTCCTGCTCGAATCCGCCTGAGTGAAGCGGTGTATGGCGGTGCCCGAACCAGGTTCCCACATTGTTGAGCGGCAGCGACAGGATATGCTGCAAGGGAGCCAGATAGTCGAGGTTCAGATTGCAGGGATAGCCCAGGGAGTGTCTGAACCCCTTGGCCCGGGCATGAAAATCATGCAAGCGTTGCTCGATCAGGGAAGTATTCACGGGATGGCGGATTGAAGCGGATGGCAATCAGGCGGCAAAAAAAGGCCGACTCAAGGTCGGCCTTTTCCGGAGTGCGCGGGAAGGGATTTCCCGGCCATCAGTGCAGTAGCGGGATAATCAGCAAAGCCACGATGTTGATGATCTTGATCATGGGGTTGACGGCAGGGCCTGCGGTGTCCTTGTAGGGATCGCCGACGGTATCACCGGTAACCGCAGCCTTGTGGGCATCGGAACCCTTGCCACCGTAATTTCCATCCTCAATGTATTTCTTGGCGTTGTCCCAGGCACCGCCGCCGGTGGTCATGGAGATGGCCACGAACAACCCGGTGACAATGGAGCCAATCAGTACCCCGCCAAGGGCTTCCTTGCCGAGCAGCAATCCTACCGCCAGCGGTACGGCTACCGGCAGCAGTGAGGGAACGATCATTTCCCGGATGGCAGACTGGGTCAGCATGTCCACTGCCCGGGAATAATCGGGTTTGGCGGTATGATCCATGATGCCGGGGATTTCCCGGAACTGGCGACGGACTTCATTGACGATGCCACCAGCGGCCCGACCGACCGCTTCCATCGCCAGGGCACCGAACAGGTAGGGAATCAAACCACCAATGAACAGCCCGATGACAATCATGTGGTTGGACAGATCGAAATTGACCTGCCCGCCCAGGTTGTGGGTGTAATCGGCAAACAGCACCAGGGCCGCCAGTCCGGCGGAGCCAATGGCATAGCCTTTGGTAACCGCTTTGGTGGTATTGCCCACGGCGTCGAGTGGATCGGTGATGTTGCGGATTTCATCCGGCAGTTCGGCCATTTCGGCAATGCCGCCGGCGTTGTCGGTGATGGGCCCGTAGGCATCCAGGGCCACGATCATGCCGGTCATTGACAGCATGGCGGTGGCGGCGATGGCAATACCGTACAGCCCGGCCAGTTCGTAGGCTCCCCAGATGCTGGCACACACGGCCAGTACCGGGGCGGCGGTGGATTTCATCGAGATGCCCAGACCGGCAATGATGTTGGTGGCATGTCCGGTGGTGGAGGCTTCGGCGATGTGCCGCACCGGGCCGAATTCGGTCGCGGTATAGTACTCGGTGATGACGACCATCAGGGCGGTCAGGGCCAGACCAATCAGTGAGGCGAAATAAATCTGATGGGGTTGCAGGGTCAGGTCACCCATGACGGTACCGCCACCAAACATGAACAGGGTGACCGGGTAAAACGCCAGGGCGGATACGCCACCGGACACGATGACCCCCTTGTAGAGTCCCATCATGATCTTCTGGCCTTCGGTTACCTTGACGTAGTAGGTACCGATGATGGACGCAATGATGGAGATTCCACCCAGCACCAGCGGATAAACCACCGCCGTTTCCGACCCGGCTGCCAGCAGGCTGCCCAGCAGCATGGTGGCGACCAGGGTGACGGCGTAGGTCTCGAACAAATCCGCCGCCATACCGGCGCAGTCGCCTACGTTGTCGCCCACGTTATCGGCAATGACAGCCGGGTTGCGTGGATCATCTTCCGGAATTCCTGCCTCGACCTTGCCGACCAGATCAGCACCGACATCGGCTCCCTTGGTGAAGATACCGCCCCCCAGACGAGCGAAAATGGAGATCAGCGAGCCGCCGAACGCCAGGCCGACCAGGGCATGCAAGGGATCCGCTACGCCCATCGTCTTGAGGATGATGTAGTAACCGGCGACGCCCATGAGTCCCAGTCCTACCACCAGCATGCCGGTGATGGCACCGCCCCTGAAGGCGACGGTAAAGGCGGCGTTGATGCCCTGATGGGCAGCCTGGGCGGTGCGGCAGTTGGAGCGCACCGACACATTCATGCCGATGTAGCCGGTAATGCCGGACAGCACCGCGCCCAGGGCAAAGCCGATGGCAATGGGCCAGCCCAGTGAGGCACCGATCACCACGAACAGGATTGCGCCGACCACGGCGATGGTGGTGTACTGGCGGTTCAGATAAGCCTGGGCACCCTGCTGGATGGCGGTGGCAATTTCAACCATCCGTTCGTTGCCGGGTGACTGGGCATTGATCCAGGCAATCGACAGAATGCCGTAGATCAGGGCGGCCACTGCGGCAGCAAAGGCGAATCCGGTTCCGAATCCGACAAAAAACCCGACCAGTGCCAACTGGATCAGGGCAAAAATTGCAAGCAGCTTGCATCGATTATCCTGCAGAACCAACCGCAGGCCTTCCCGGGCCACGGTCATGAGGTTGTCAAGCATGAGAAAATGTCTCCTCAGGGTTTATTGTAGTTATGACCATAAATAACGGCCTGAATACGGGCAAATGACCAACCAACCGTTTCGGGGAGATGCCCGTGTTCCCCCGGAAATTTTCAAATGGAGAAGGGATGCGGCAATTTTTTGGGAACGGCCCGGTTTTGCAGAACCACATAATCCGGCAGGCCGTGGCGATACGGCGGGTAATCCTCGCCTTCGATGAGGGGGGTCAGGTAGGTGCGACAGGCCGCCGTAATGGCGTAGCCGTCGTCGCTGATGAATTCGCCCGGCAGTTTCCGTTCGACATTGGCCACGTCCGCCAGGGCAACCTCGCCAATCTGCCAGCGGTACGGTTGGTCGGAGAGGCGTTGAATGGCTGGCATGATGGCCGTGGCACCGTTCACTGCCTTTTCTACTGCGGCCTGGCCGAGGGCATAGGCCTGTTCCACATCGGTTTTTGAGGCAATGTGGCGGGCAGCCCGTTGCAGATAATCCGCGACCGCCCAGTGATTCTTGAAGCCGAGCGATTGTTTGATCAGGCGGGCCAGCACCGGGGCGGTTCCGCCCAACTGGACGTGACCAAAGGCATCGTGCTGCCCGGCATCGGCCAGAAACTGGCCACTGCTGTCCCTGACCCCTTCCGAAACCACTACAGTGCAATAGCCGTGGGTTCTGACCTGTTCATCAACCCGGGCCAGAAATCGTTCAGCCTCAAAGGGAATTTCAGGAAACAGCAATGTGAGCGGTACGGGGTGCCGTTCGTCGGCAGCCAGTCCGCCGGCGGCGGCAATCCAGCCGGCGTGACGGCCCATGACTTCCAGAATGAATACCCGGGTGGAGGTGGCAGCCATGGACGCCACGTCCAGGCTGGCTTCGCGGGTGGCAATGGCGATGTATTTGGCGACGGAGCCAAAGCCGGGGCAGGTATCGGTGTGCGGCAGGTCGTTGTCGACCGTTTTGGGAATGTGGATGGCCTGAAGCGGGTAACCCAGGTGTTCTGACAGGTGGGAGACCTTAAGGCAGGTATCGGCTGAATCACCGCCGCCATTGTAGAAGAAATAACCAATATCGTGGGCTCTGAAGACCTCAATCAGCCGTTCATACTGTGCCCGGTTTTGCTCCAGCCCCTTGAGTTTGTAGCGGCAGGAGCCAAAGGCACCGGCCGGGGTGTATTTCAGACCGGCAATGGCCGCCGCCGATTCCTGGCTGGTATCGATCAAATCCTCGGTCAAGGCACCGATGATGCCGTTACGTCCGGCGTAGACCTTGCCGATGCGGTCCGGATGCTGGCGGGCTGTTTCAATTACACCGCACGCCGAGGCGTTAATGACCGCAGTCACGCCACCGGACTGGGCATAAAAGGCATTCCGTAAGGTCATGTTTCTCCCTCCTGCTAGGGTGATGGAAATGACGTTACATTAGAGCAATTACCCGGCCAGTACAAGGCCGGGCGAAGCGGGGGGCGGGTTATTTCGCTACGGCAAAACCCGATACGATGCGGGCGGTCGCGTTGAAGGTTCGGCTCAAATCAGCCTGATCGGCGATGCCACAGGCAGTGTTATCGCACAGGGTCAGTTCGGGGTTGGAAAACAGGCCGATTTCCGGCGAATAATAACTCATGATGTCGCCGAACCGCCCGTCCACACCATAGCCGTAGGAATAAGGGAAGCGACCGGCGGAGCCTGCATGTTCGGCATCGTGGGTGCCTCCCAGGATATGGCCGATTTCATGGGCCAGGGCGTAATTGGAGCAGTATTGCCCGTCGCCGCTTCCCAGACTGACCACGGCGAAGGCCCGCTCCGGCGTCATCGGTGATTGATCTGCGCCATTAACCCAGGCACTGCCGCAGCCCCCCTGGGTTTCTGCCACGAAGTTGCGCAGCAGTATGACTGCATCGGCTGCGTTGGCCTGCCTGAGTGCTTCGAGCGGCTGCAACGTCCCCTGGCTACGGGTGAGTTCTTCCAGTGCCCGACTGTTGTCGGAATCATCCGGGTAGTCCACCCTGCGGGTACCGGCCAGTCGCAGGCTGACATCAATCCGGCTGTCCAGGAAGGCCTGATTGGCCAGGGCAATCAAAAACCGTAGTTTGCGCTGAATGCTGATTTCGCTCAGGCTTTTGGTGTAGGCAACCAGAATATCAACGACGACCAGGCCGCCGGGTGACAGGGTGGCTCGTCGGGTGTAGGCGGTTTCGCTGAGCAGGGCACCGGGCAGGTTTTTTTGTTTGCGTGACAGTTTGAGCGGCGACGCCGGAAGGGGCTGCGGGGTGTAGGGCACTACATCGGCTTGCAGTTCGGCTTCCCGCAGGGGAGGCGGAACCGGGTTCTCAAGAGTTGTCGGTTGACTCAGTGGAGTTGGTGGAGTCAGTGGAGTCGGTGGAGTCGGTGGGGTGGGACTGACCTCGTGCGTTTCATCCGGATCCGGCGGAGGCGATTCCAGTCCGGCCGCCACCGGATCAACCAGTTGCGTGGTACCGCTGCGGGTTTCTACCCGATAGCTCGCTCCCGGTGTGATGATCTGTCCGTCCACCCCGTGCCGGTCAAAACTGAAGACGCTGCGGTGCTGTGGCGAACCAGCCAGGTGGCCTGTCCAGGTGGTAACCCCGTCGTCGGTTCGAACCCGTTGATCCCGAACCAGCCGAATCTCCTGGCCATCGGGCAGGTTCAGCCGGATGGAACGGCCCCGGGCCTGTTTTTGCAGGGTCTGGCGGGGGAGGGCAATGGCACCGGTGGAACGGGAAGGCGTCGGGTGTGAACTGGCAGGAGCCGGTTTGGCCGGGCCGGTTTCCCGTGAACCCGAAACAATGACTTTTCTGAATCGCCCGCGACCGTCGGATTCTGCCAGGTAGTTGTAGTCCCTGAGCCATCGTTCCAGGGTGTCCGCATCGGGACGCGCCCTGAGCAGGGTACCCAGTTTTTCGGCAGTCAGTTGCGGGTGTACGGCACCGGCATCCGGGGGGGCTGCCAGACACATCGGCCCCGTCAGGGCAAGACCGAAGCCGGTCAGTAAAATGCTCTTGAGTGCGATCATGATTTTCCTGTCACTGTTCAGGTTTTCGGGAAGCCGGATTCACGCCCTTGCGGGCGCGGACATCGGCATTCCGGTCGATCCGCCGCTTGATTCAGGTCAGACGGGAATCAGGGGATGACTCCCCGGAATCGCCATACCTGCTTCATCCGGAATGGTTATAGTATATTCGGCATCCGTTAAAAATTCTGCGAAAAATTACCGATTTTTCCTCCCTTGACTACCTGAATGGTTGCACATCATGACTCGTTCGCTCTATCTCAGTACGATTGAAGCCGGTGGCGGTAAGTCCCTGGCAGCTTTGGGTATTCTCGAGGCGGTTTTGAGAAAAACCACCCGCGTCAGTTTTTTTCGTCCGGTCATACCGGCCCTGCAACCGGGGCAGCGGGATGAGGACATTGACCTGATGCTGGGGCATTTCGCCTTGCCCCAGTCCTATCAGGCCTCCTATGCCCTGACACTGGCTGAAGTCAAGGCATTGATTGAACAGGATCAGACCGGAATCATCATGGATCGAATCATTGCCGCCTATAAACAACTGGAAAAGGACTCTGATTTTATTTTGTGCGAGGGGACTGATTTTGTGGGCGAACTGTCAGCCCAGGAATTTGATTTTAACTGCGAGATTGCCCGCAACCTGGGTTGCCCGGTGCTGATGGTGGGCAATGCCCATCTGCGCCAGCCCCAGGATGTATTGCCCCCCCTCAAGAGTGCCGTGGAAACCTACGAGGCCCGTGGCTGTGCGGTGATCGGGGTATTCATCAACCGGGCAGATCCGCATCATCTGGCGACACTCGAACAGGCGCTGGCTGAAACTTTTGACCGCGAGCAAAAACGCCTGGCCGTAATCCCTTACGATAAAAAACTGGCCAGCCCCCGGGTGCATGAGGTGGTCGATCAACTGGGGGCGGAGGTGCTGTTTGGCCATGACCGGCTTGATGGTCTGGTGTCAGGCTTCCTGGTTGCGGCCATGCAGATGCAGCATGCCATTACCTGGCTCAGTGACGATCAACTGGTGATTACCCCGGGTGATCGGGGCGATGTGATACTGGGCATCATCCAGGCCGATCAATCCAGTAATTTTCCCCGTCTTTCCGGCCTGCTGCTGTCGACCGGACTCAAACCTGATGCCTCCATCATGAAACTGATTGAAGGGTTGCCGACGCCCCTGCCCATCCTGGCCGTCAAGCGCGATACCTTCAGCACGGCCTCAGCCCTGGGTGAGGTACACGTGGCCCTGAGGGCCAGTGATAGCGGCAAGATCAGCCGGGGCATCCGCCTGTTCGAGGCGGCGGTTGATCCGGATGCACTGGATGCCTCGCTGGGTTCGATCAGGGTTCGGGGCATGACGCCCCGCATGTTTACCCACAACCTGGTACAACAGGCCCAGGCTGAACCCCGGCACATCGTTCTGCCCGAAGGGACGGAGCCGCGCATCCTCAAGGCGGCAGCGGAACTTGTTGGCCGTCGCATCGTTACGCTCACCCTGCTGGGCCAGCCGGAGACCGTAGCAGCCCTTGTCAGAAAACATGACATTCCACTGGATCTGGAGCAGGTTACCCTGATTGATCCGGCAACCAGTGACCGGCTGGACGACTATGCCGATACGTATTATGAGTTGCGGCGGCACAAGGGCATCAATCGGGAACAGGCACGCGAACTCATGGAGGACGTCTCCCACTACGGCACCATGATGGTCTACCGGGGCGACGCCGATGGCATGGTATCCGGTGCCATTCATACCACCCAGCATACCGTGCGTCCGGCCCTGCAGATCATTCGTACCCGGCCCGGTTTTTCCATTGTGTCCTCGGTATTTTTCATGTGCCTTGACAATGGCGTGGTGGTCTATGGCGATTGTGCGGTCAATCCCAGTCCGGATGCAGCCCAACTGGCCGAGATCGCCATTGCCTCGGCGGACACGGCCCGGCTGTTCGGACTGGAGCCCCGGGTGGCCCTGCTGTCCTATTCATCGGGCGAATCCGGTCAGGGCGAGGAGGTGGAAAAGGTGAGAAAAGCGACCCGCATTGCCCGGTCGTTGCGTCCTGATCTGCTGCTGGAAGGGCCCATCCAGTACGATGCTGCGGTCGATCCTGAGGTCGCTGCCCAGAAAATGCCGGACTCGCCGGTGGCCGGGCGGGCGACCGTATTCATTTTTCCCGACCTCAACACCGGCAACAATACCTACAAGGCGGTGCAGCGTGAAACCGGGGCCATTGCCATGGGGCCGATCCTGCAGGGTTTACGTAAACCGGTCAATGATCTGAGCCGGGGGTGTTCGGTGGAGGACATCGTCAACACGGTGGTCATCACTGCCATCCAGGCAGGTCGCTGCTGATTCTGCTACCATCCGCTACCTGCATCCCGCAGGCATTTTTACTACCAACCATCCGAGGGTTTCATTCATGAATCGTCGTCATTTCATACAAACCAGTCTGGCCGGAGCCGCCTTCAGTGCCCTGACGCCCACCCTGGCCAAAGCCGATACCGCCGAACTCACGGCGGAAGGCAGCGTGTACTACACCCAGGCCAAACCAGGCCGCTGGGCAGCAAAGGCGGCGGGCCATCTGCCCCGCATCGAAATCGACAAAAGCGGTGATGAGATCAAGGTCAAGGTGAGTACTCCGCATGAAATGCGGGGCTATGAACACTACATCGTCAAACACGTCCTGTTGAATGCCCGCTACGAATTTATCGACGAAAAACGCTTCGATCCGGCCAGGGACAGCGTACCGGTGTCGGAATTTACCCTCAAGGCTTCGCCCGGTGAGCGGGTTCATGTACTCAGTCTGTGCAATCTGCATGATCTCTGGCTGGCCAGTGCCGAACTTTAACCCGCTTCCGCACCGGCGGGTGTTTCACCCGGTCGCCCTGATGCTTCTGCAGCTGTCCGGATCGGTGCTGGCGGTGGAGATTCATGTCAGCAGCGACCGGAATCCGGTGCCGCAGGATGAAGCCTTCACCCTGACCTACTCCGCCAGTGAAACACCGGATGCAGAGCCGGACTTCAGCGTGCTGGAACAGGATTTTGACCTGTTGAGCCAGTCAGAAAACCGCCAGGTTGCCTTTGTCGACGGACAGTACCGGGAAAGCCGGGAGTGGGTTATCAGCCTGATCCCCAAAAAACCGGGGTTGCTGACTGTCCCGAAGGTTGCCTTCGGGGCGGATCATTCGGATTCGCTCACCGTTAGGGTGGAGGGAATTCCGACGAACCCGCAAGCGGACGAGCGGGATGTCTTCATTGAAGTGACGGCAGACCCGCCGGATCCCTACGTTCAGGCCCAGTCCCTTTACACCGTCCGCATTTTCAGCAAAACCGGATTCAACGGCGGCGAACTGAGTGAACCCGTGGCGGAAGACATGCTGATTCAGCGTTTGGGGGACGATCATCGCTATACCGCCCAGCGACAGGCCAACCGTTATGATGTCATTGAACGTCAGTACGCCCTGTTCCCGCAGAAAAGCGGTAACCTGAGCATCGGCGGGCTGACACTGACCACGCGGGTTCCGGTCAGGGGCGGTGGAGCTGCCATCAATCCGTTTTTCGGTACCCGGCTGACCCCCAAACGCCTGCAATCAGACCCGGTGACCCTCGCGGTCAGGCCGATACCGCAGAACGGGACGGGCCATCACTGGCTGCCTGCCACGCAGGTGGTACTTCAGGAGAGTTGGTCCGGTCAACTGGACGCGCTGACGGTAGGCGAACCGCTCACCCGCACCCTGACCCTGACGGCACGGGGAGCGACGGTGGGGCTGTTGCCGGAACTGATACCGTCCGCATCACCGTCCGACCCGGGCGGCGACATTCGCCGCTATGCCGATCAGCCAACATTGAACGAGGAAAAGCTGGCATCCGGCGTGGTCAGTGTCCGCCACGAAAAAATTGCCTACGTACCCTCCCGTCCCGGTTCCGTGACCGTGCCACCCCTGACGGTGCATTGGTGGAATACCCGAACCGGACAGCCGGAGGAAGCCCGCTTGCCAGCCCATATCCTGACCGTTCAGGCAGCGACTGCAACTGCGCCGTCTCCGGCCAGTGCCCAGCCTGCCCCGGTGGTAACCGTTCCGGCCAGCACCCAGGCTCCGATCACCCCCGGGCAATCCGCTCCACCGCCACCGGCTGCAGCTACCTATCCCTGGAAGGGGTTGGCGGTTTTTTTTGCGGTGGCCTGGCTGGTGACGTTACTGGTTTGGTGGCTGACTGGCCGTATCCGGGTGAACGGCCCGGCACAGTCGGCAACGGAGCCAACACCGCCCGATACGCGGCAGGCTCTGGCGTCACTGCACAAGGCCTGTATGGACAATGATGCCAGAGCCGCCCGCACCGCCCTGCTGGCCTGGGTTGAAGCCCGCTGGCCCGAGGATGCTCCAACCGGACTGGAAGCCCTGACCGCCCGGGCAGATCAACCCTTCCGACAGGCGGTGGAATCCCTCAACCGCGTGCTGTACGCAGAAGCAACGTCGACCCACTGGCAGGGAGCCGGTTTATGGGAACAGGTCGACCGCCATGAAAGACAGTCACGCCGGGTAAAACAAACCCGACCGGCCCGGCAACTCGAACCCCTTTATCCGGTTACGTAGTCGCGAGCGGGCGGTTTGCCGGTGCCTGCCCGCGTGACGCCTGCCACCTCAGAATTCATAGCCAAACAAGGCTATATCGGTCTGGAAATGCTTTGCTACCAGATCACGGGTATGGTCGTTGTAGTAGTTCCTGTAATCCTCGTGCTGGCTTTTGTTGACATGCGGCAACCGCTCCGCAATGCCCAGCTTGTCGCGGATCAGGTCAAAATCGGCGGCCAGTGATTCATACCGGCCCAGAAAATCCACCAGCAGTTTGCCATTTGCATCGGTAATCATCTCGCTTTGCAGTTTGGTAATACCTTTTGGGTAGGGAGCATCGGTTTTGACTACCCACTCAAGATAGTTTGAGAACGACCCGCAGGCCTTGACGGCCTCATGGGTTGAGGAGGTGGGTTCGCGCAGGATGAAATGATACACCGATACCTGCCAGTCCCAGGGATTGCGGACAAAGGCAAACTTGAAATAGCCATTGAATACCTCGTCCGGTAATTCCTGTTGGGCCTCACGGGCCCTGGCGTGCAGCAGCAGGGTGCGCCAGACGTCGTAAAACCGGTTGGGTTCCCCTGTGGCCGTCAATGGCTGCGGGCGTGGTATCTTGAACCTTTCCGGTTCCTGCTCGTACTTTTGCAGTACGCCACGCATACTCATGCCCGCAGTTTTGCCAATGTGAAAAAATATGAATTGATGGCTGTTCGATATAAGCATGTGAATGAATCCTGTACCCTGAAATAGGAAGTGACTTTTACCGCAGAGTATAGCATTACTCCCATCCGCTTCCAAAATTGAACACACGCAATTCGTCTCGAATCCGCATCTTACCTGACCGGATAACTGCATACCATTGCACACAACTTCCGAAGTCCAGTCAGAAT
>CAIVXW010000119.1 GCA_903910005.1 uncultured Methylococcaceae bacterium | reverse complement strand
TGCCTCGTAATCGTCCCCGAGCGGGCCGTCCGATCCGGGCAAACAGGGAATGCCGGCTTTTTTCATGGTTTCAATGGCAGATACCTTGTCTCCCATGATGCGGATGGTTTCAGGGCGGGGACCGATGAAAATAAACCCGCTACGGATGACCTTCTCGGCAAAATCGGCATTTTCAGACAGAAAACCATATCCCGGATGGATGGCGACCGCGTCGGTAACTTCCGCCGAACTGATGATGGCAGGAATGTTGAGATAACTCTCCCTGGAGGGAGCGGGGCCTATGCAAACCGATTCGTCGGCCAGACGGACGTGCTTGAGATCCCGGTCGGCTTCCGAATGGACGGCGACGACCTTGATGCCCAGTTCCCGGCACGCCCTGAGTATACGCAGGGCAACCTCACCCCGGTTGGCAATCAAAATTTTACCCAGCATGAAAAATACCTGTGATCGGGGACGTCATTCGATGACGAATAGCGGCTGGTTGTACTCCACCGGCTGGGCGTTCTCGACCAGAACCTTGGTGATGACACCGGCTTTGTCGGCCTCAATCTGGTTCAAAATTTTCATGGCCTCGATGATGCAGAGGGTATCGCCCTCACCGACCCGCTGCCCCAGTTCGACGAAGGGTCTGGCACCCGGTGTTGAAGAACGGTAGAAGGTTCCTACCATGGGGGAGCGGACGATATGGCCGGTGAGTTTGTCTCCGGTTGATTCCACGCCCGGTTCGCTTGCAGCCTGGGAAACGGCCATCGGCTGGGATACGGGAGCCTGAACGACCTGCACGGCGGCAGGGGCTACACTGCTGTAGCGACTGATGCGGAGGGAATCATCTCCCTCGTGAATTTCGATTTCGGCGACGTCTGATTCGCTGATCATTTCGATCAGCTTTTTGATTTTTCTGATATCCATGTTATGAGCCTGTATTCAGGATATTGAGGGCGGCATGGAAGGCGAGTTCGTAGCCATAAGGGCCGAATCCGCAAATCACGCCACGGGCGATGTCGGAAAGACGGGATGTTTTTCGGAACGGCTCCCGGGCGTGGACGTTGGAAAGATGAACCTCGATGAACGGCAGGCGGGTGGCCAGAAAGGCATCCCGCAGGGCAATGCTGGTATGGGTGTAGGCCGCCGGATTGATGAGGACGAAATCGGTCTGTTCGTGAAAGGCCTGATGAATCCGGTCGACCAGTTCATGCTCGGCATTGCTCTGCATGAAGGCCAGGGCATGCCCGGTTTCAGCGGACAACCGGGCCAGCGATGATTCGATATCCGCCAGTGTACGGTTCCCGTACAGCGTCGGCTCGCGCAGCCCCAGCAAATTGAGATTGGGACCATTCAGAACCAGAATTTTTGCCATGTTCAATCAACATCTTCTCAAGTACGCCCCGGGGGGCAAAAAACCGGACTATTTTGCCGAAACCCCCCCTGACTGTCCAGAAATGACCCGCCCGGAAAACGGGTGTGCATCATGACTCACTGACTGTGTGACATGACGCGATCCGTATCAGGCAGACCTGATGATGCCTTGTTTTTTTATGGCACGCATCATGCTGACGCTCAATATGCATAAAGCCTCGACCTTCGCACCGGCAGCAGGATGTCCGTATCCCCACACGATCTGCGGACTACTATCCGCTGCCGGTGTCTTTTTGCCCCTCACCGTTCCTTGTTCCGCCTAGCCCCCCTAAACACCGCTCTGCCACAATACCGACACGGGGTCATCTCCGGTACTGCATTCCACCAGCCGGATGCGGTGACGGCGTGCAAACTGCTCCAGCGCGGTTTTACGCTGCATGAAGGCGGCCGCATGCAGGGTCTGGATACGCTCGTCGCTCACCAGGGTGATCTGCCGGTCGCCAGAGGCATAATTGAGGCGACCGGGTGGCAGGTGTTGTTCCAGGGGATCATGAATGAACACCAGCACCACCTCACAATGGCGGGCCAGACGGGTCAGGCTGACCAAACCCTGTGATTCAATCTGGCGGAAATCACTGAGTACAAAAACAACACTGCCCGGTCGGGCATGACACGGCAGGTGCGTCAGGGCACTGGCAAGGGCTGCGGCTGAACCGGTGGCTGAACCGGGTGGCACTGCGGCCTGCTGAACCAGCGCGTCAAGCCAGCGCAGTACGGCGTTGCGTCCGCGTCGCGGCCTGATTTCAGCCAGGCCGTTTTCGGCAAAGATGCATCCGCCTATCCGATCACCGCGCTGCTCTGCCAGCCAGGCCAGCACGGCGGCCATCCGGGCTGCCATCACCGTTTTGAAGACGCCCCGGGTGGCAAAACGCATGGTGGCCCGGTAATCCACCGCGATTAGTACCGGTCGTTCCTGCTCTTCCCGAAACAGTTTGGTGTGAGGTCTGGAGGTTCTGGCGGTTACCCGCCAGTCCAGGTTACGGGCATCATCGCCTGCCGCATAAGGCCGCGATTCGTCAAATTCCATTCCACGTCCGCGCCGGGTTGACCGACAAGAGCCGGACACGGTGGCGATCCGTGGCCGTACCCTGGCCTGCGCCTGCAACAGGCTGGCCGAACGGGCCAGTTGCAGCAGGTCTTCAAGCACCGGAATGACCTTGTTCAAAATTTTCTGACCCGGGCGATCAGTTCGTAGGCACCGCGAATCTGCTGGGTTTTTTCGGTTGCCTGCCGGATGCTGTCCGGTGACGCGCCCTGAGCCGTCAGTTTGTCGGGATGGTGCAGGCTCATTTGTTTGCGATACGCTTTTTTGACGTCATTTTCGCTGGCAGCCACCGGAATTCCCAGCAGGGTATAGGCTTGCACCAGTTGCATCACCTCAATGGCGGGATTACGGAATTTACGTTCCCGTTTTTTGTGCTTGCGTTCCTCCGCCAGACGTTGCTCGGTTTCGGCCCGGGTCTTGATGAAGCGGTATTCAAACCGGCCAATTCCCAGACAATCGGCGATACGCTGCAGGATCAGTTCCTTGGATTCAGGCAAGTTGCCATCGGCATACGCGCATTCCATCTGCCATTCAAGAAAACGTCTGAACAGGGCGTGGCGGCGGGAGCAATCGGCCCGAAACCGATCCAGTGCTTCCTCCAGTACAAAATCGGGCTGTTTCCCCTGACTGTAAAAACCGGCAGCCACCTTGCGAATGTCGTCGGGTAACTCCATACGATCCATGATGGTGCGGGCGGCGTTCAATTCGGCCTCCGAAACACGGCCATCGGCCTTGGCCAGGTGTCCCATGACCATAAACACGGTTTCAAAGAAGGTCCATTGAGCCCGGTTGATGTTCTCCGGCGTCAGGTCGGAATCCAAAAGGCCAATGTTTTGCAGGTTACGATCAAACTGATGGCCCAGGGTCGCGCCCAGCAAGGCACCGACCGGCCCCACCAGGGAGAATCCCAGAATTCCACCCACGACTTTTCCGAGCCAAATCATAGTAGTATTTTTCCAGCGTATGGTTCTTGCAAAGAGTAGATCAAAATTACATGATTGCCGATTTTTCCCCCAAGCCCAGCATGAGCAACCCGCACACCCTGTACCAAAGCCATCTGCCCAACCTGAAACAGGTGGGACGCGGCAAGGTTCGCGATCTCTATGAAATCGACAGCCAGCACTGGCTGATCGTAACCACCGACCGGCTCTCGGCTTTCGATTGCATTTTGCCGGATCCCATTCCGGGCAAGGGTCAGGTCTTGACCCGGGTGTCCCGTTTCTGGTTTGACCGGCTGGGTTTCATCATACCCAATCATCTGTCGACACGCAGCCTGGAAGACGTCATCACTGACAGCGCGGAACGAACCCTGCTGGAGGGCCGTTCGCTGGTTGTGCGAAAACTGGCACCCTTGCCGGTGGAAGCCGTCGTCAGGGGATATCTGATTGGTTCAGGGTGGAAAGATTATCAAAACCACGGCACCGTGTGTGGCATCCGCCTGCCACCGGGTCTGCAACTGGCAGAAAAATTATCTGCCCCCATTTTTACACCGTCGACCAAGGCTGAACAGGGTCAACACGATGCCAATATCAGTTTTGCTGAAATGCAGCAGCAAATTGGCTCAAAACTGGCCGAACAGGTCAGGGAAGTCAGCCTGGCCCTTTACACCGAGGCAGCCGCCTACGCCGAACAACGGGGTATCCTCATTGCCGACACCAAATTTGAATTTGGCCTGGATGAACACGGCACGCTGTACCTGATTGATGAAGCCCTGACGCCAGATTCTTCACGTTTCTGGCCGGTAGACGGCTACCGTGTCGGCACCAGCCCGCCCAGTTTCGACAAACAGTTCGTCAGGGATTATCTGGAAAGCCTTGACTGGAACAAACAGCCACCGGCCCCCCGTTTGCCGGACGCAATCATCGAAAAAACCAGCGAGAAATACCACGAGGCGGAAGTTCGGCTGACACAAGGCTGATTCCGTCTACAAATTTGCCGAATTACCGGTTAGAATAGCCCCCGTTTACAACATGCTGGCGTAGCTCAGTCGGTAGAGCAGCTGATTTGTAATCAGCCGGTCGCGAGTTCGAATCTTGTCGCCAGCTCCAGTCATCCAGAGGCCCGCCAGGCTTGACCCGGCGGGCCTTTTTCGTGTCCGCCGCCTGACACCACCTGTTCCGGCAACAGTACCTGAATCCGGGAGCTAGACTATATCATTGCAAATAGTGCGCGATAGTGTATTATTGGTTTATGGAAAACACTATTAGCACAGGCAAAGCGGCGAAGCTGTAACATAAATCCGCGAGTTCATCGGCTTACGGCAGGCGGTTCAGGCACCCACGAAGCGGGTCGCTTATTGCCGCGTATCCAGTGCTGCACAAAAGCCCGATGCGGCACGCGCCATGATCGCGACCACAATGCAGTGCTTAACCTGAAACGGCTGGCAACCGCAACTGCCCTACCCGTGGCGAGTCCGACCAGTAACGGCGGCGCTGCAACAGGAGTGGTTCCTGTCGCAGCCGGGAAAGTGACGCCTGTCAGATACGAATGTGGTCAGCAAGACACGTCGGGGCAGGAAAAGAACCGTGCGCACCTTCGCGCACTTTC
>CAIVXW010000118.1 GCA_903910005.1 uncultured Methylococcaceae bacterium | reverse complement strand
CTTCTTCAAGCGGGCATCGCCCAGATCGGCACCTGAAAATTCGTGTTCTGACCAGGACATGGCAGTCGCTCTCTTGAGTGGGGTTGAAAAGCGATAGCAAACCGTAGTTCGCTGCTTTATTCAAGCCCCGAACCGCACTGGCTGCCGCCAAACCCCTGCCGAACCCTCATTCTGACTGGACTTCGGAAGTTGTGTGCAATGGTATGCCCCTACACTCAATCCTCGATGACCGACCGCGAGGTACGCCATTCCACCACACTGGAATCAGGCGACCGGGGTTATCATCACAGATGCCTGGAGGTTCGTTCATGCGTTTGACACCCGAGCAGCAACACATCATCCTGCAAACCCTCACCCAACAGGCAGGCCAATCGGCCAGAGCCTATCTATTCGGTTCGCGGCTTGATGATCGAGCCCGAGGCGGCGATCTTGATCTCCTCATCGAACTACCCACACGTATGACCTTGCTTGAACATGCCCGCTTGAAGCTGTTACTGGAAGCCCGGCTAGGGCTGCCGGTTGATCTGGTCGTGCGCGACCTCTCGGTTCCGGCCACCTCCTTTCAGCAAATTGCCCGCGCCCAGGCGGTACTCCTGGAGCCTGGCGCATGACCGATCAAATCCTGACGGCCCAACGCCGCCACCTGGCCAATTTGCTGGAAGCGATACAGCGTTGTCTCTACTTTCTGCAGGCCTCCCGCGTCAAATTACACTGGCCACTCCATGCCGAGGAACTGGCACGCCGCGACAAGGATGTTTCACTGTTCGAGACACTGGCGGCCTTGAACGAACGCTTCGGAAAACTTCAGGACACCCTCGGCGCAGCCATGCGTCATGCTTTTCTGCTGGCGGGCGAATCGGGCGATACCTTTCTGAAGGTGCTGGCGTTTCATGAAAAAATCGGCGTTCTTGAGCGTGCCACCGACTGGCAACTCTGCCGGACAGTCCGCAACCTCGCGGCCCATGCCTATGAGACGGACTACGTCGCCATCGCGGAACACTTCAATACCCTGAATGGCTTAACACCGCTACTTTATGGGATCGCTGCGCGTTTTATCGACTATTGTCATGACGCATTGGCCATACAACCCCTATCGGACAGATTCACCAACGACTGTCAGGCCATCACCCGGCAAGCCGCCTTGCCCACTAACGGGCAAAACCCGATCGTAAAGGATTAAGACATGCAAAAAAACCGCATTCACTACACAAAAATCTCGATTACCGACCTGGAGGTGCGCTATGCCACCGATGCCGCCGCTAACGGTTGGGGCGGATCAGTGTTACGCCTACATCAATCGGTTTGAGGAACTTTTCAAGGAACACCTCAGCGTGAAGTATGCGATTGCGACATCGAGTTGTACCCATACGATTACACACAACTCATCCCTCAATGCCCAGCTGGCGGAGGTTTTGGAGACCCTCAACGAAGGTTCGGACACGCCGACAGCCGCGCCAGAGGGTTTTAACTCCCGGTTCCCAGTCACACTTGCGTACCACCTCCTGTATGGACGGCTCCTCCTCCGGTGGCTTCCACTCTTCCAGCGAGAACACCACCCGGGCTGGCAGATGCGGGTTGGTGCGTCCCATCCGTTGTATGTAGGCCACCCGCCAGGCCACTACCCGGTAAATGCCCAGTGCCAGTTCTCTCGCACGTGTACTCAGTTGCAGGGCTGGTACTCCTGTCTGCGTCCAGTACTGGACACACGCAATGCGTCTCGAAGTGGTATTTTACCCGACTGAACACTCGCAGAGCTTGTTAATTTCTTGGGTAATACAGGCTAATCCGAAAATCCTGTAATAATTAATTTAAGCACCATGCTGGTAGCGGTAAAAAATTCGATTTAATAGTATACATGCGGTGATTGATTGTATTATAATTCAAGCCGAATCCTGAGTGCAGCAATTCATGTAATCCTGCCATCATGGTTTTTTGTTCTCCATTGCCTTTTCATAAGCAAGGATACCCTGATTTCAGGGTATCCTTTTTTTGCGTGCCGACCCAAACAGGCTCAGGTAACCTGCCACCAGAAGGGCAATGACAAAGCCCATAACCGACATCGCCGCCAATGCACCCATCCCGGTCTTTGATCCGGCGGAGTCTGGCAAGCCTATACGGAAGGGTATTCTCAGCCGGTCATCCTCCGTGCCTTCACTTTCATCACCAAAGGTAATAATCAAGGCGTAATGGCCCACATGATCCAGTTCTGCATGGATATCAGCCACCCCGTTTTTGTACACCTTTGGAGGCGTTTCCTTAAGGGTCGTCAGTATTTTATGGGCTGTTCCGTCCTCACTGACTTGCTCTTCGACCAATCGCAGGGTCAGAGCCAGCTTTCTGGATTCACGATCAAGCAAATCAACGCTCAGATACGTTTTTCCAGGGGCAGGTATATCCTGACAATACTTGACAAAATCGGTGGCTTCAGTATCGCGGCGGCCTGGTTGCAGTGCGGTAAAATGCACGGCATAAAAATCATTGGTCATAAGGCAGGTCATGGAAGCACCGGGATACATTTGCTGGCTGTTGCCCTTGTCTCTTGGGCTACTGGCAGCCCATCCGGTTGCTTGAATCAGTACTGATAGAAGAAACACTTGAGTTATTTTTGCAATTGATAACATAATAGTTCGCTGCTTGCGGTCTGTTCGCTCAACCCCTGGCGGATTGTCCGACTTTGGCCCACTGTTACCTGTCGGTCAGTGGAGTGAGGCAGGGCTGTTTACTGGATATAAAAAAAATACTTTCCACTGACTACATGGCCGTCTGCTGACAACACCCTGTACCGAACGGTATAGCGTCCGGTCTTGAGTAAAGTCAGGCTGGCCCTTAAATGGGAATGGTCAGTAAAATCAAGGTGAGCATCGTGTTGGTCGACCCGCTGGCCGGTGCTGTCTGAGACCGCCAGTGCCAGATACTCGGTGCCAACCCCTTCGTTGAAAGTCAGTAGAACTTCCTTTGGTATGTCGGTTACTGAGGATTCTTTTTCCGGATTTGCTTTTACCAGAATGGCATGAGCCAGATGACCCACCGCCAGACTGGATAATGCCGGTAGCGCAAACGGGTCGATGTCTAACGTCCGTGCGTGAGCGGAAACGGGTATGCAGTTACCCGCGAGCCACGCCAGCAAGACCAGGGGTTTCAGGAAGGAATTTCGATGAGGTAACATGGACGCTTTAATTTGCTTTATGCCGCTTGACAAACGTTAAAAAGCCGGATCACCTTGATCAGAGAATCTGCCTCACAGCCAGTCTGGCCATGCCATGTGCCGTTTTTTCTGTCCAGAAGACTATGTAACGATTCAGCAGGCTGACGATTTGTGGGTACTCGGCATGGGTATCAGGCCGACTGATGGTGATCGGAGTATTCCAGGTTTTACCGGCATCTGCCGAGTGGATGAATTTGAGGATTTGATGACCAAAGGAGCCTTCGGTATGGATAAGTCCCAGATGACGGTTATCCCGCGTAGCCATGTCCGGATTCCGGCTGTTTTCGCTGGCTAAACGTTCGCCTTGCCAGTGACGCCCGCCATCGGATGAGTGTAGGTGATAAAGACCGGCATAGCCCGATTTTCCCGTCCAGACGACCGCATGCAAACGGAAAAGACCGGCATTGGCTGATGACGTAGCCAGCAGTGCCCCGCCACAATGGGGGCATCCGCTAAAATGCCAGCCAAATCGACCGGCGACATGCGCGGCATCCCAACGATCCCGGGTGTGGGACTTTATCCGCACTTTCATGTCATGGGGTTCGCTGCCACGGTACAGCACGGCAGGTGTCCGGTCAGCCAGCAGAGTCAGTCGCGTCCAGCAACAGGTGCAGGTGGTATCATCCAGTGTTTGCTCCGGCGACCAACTGTTGGCACCATCGCGTGATTCAGCATAACGCAGCCCCTGAACGTTTCCCTTTTCCTCCCGGTCGTCCAGCCAGACCACATGGGTTTTACCCCATCGATCCAGCACGATATCCGGATAAGACTGATTGTGACTGGTATCGCCCGTTGCCGGGTTTTTGCCACGACGCCAGGTTTTACCCTGATCGCTCGAATACGCGAGCGTCAACTCCCCAGAGCCTGGTATTTCCCCCTGACTACGCCAGACCGCAACACGTTTCGGCCCGCGCACCGCCAGGCGCATTGAATCCTGGCTTTTGGAGAGTAAGGGAGGATCCTGCGGGTACGACAGACGGGCTACCTTATGCCAGTTCAAGCCGCCATCGGTAGACGTTAGATAATACAGTGCAGGGCGTGGCTCCTGATCCCACAATCCTCCGGCGAGGGCGTGTAGGGTGTTTTCCGTTGCAACTACACTGATACCCTGAAATTCCCTCAGACCGTCCAGTTTGGCGTACCGGATTTCATCCGATGCTCCAACCGACTGGAGGAACAGCAGGAACAGTAAAATAAAGCTATTGCGTGACATTAAATTTATTGCCGTCGGAGTCATTCCTGTCCCTGATTGCCAGTTCTGAACCACCAATCAGGGAAGGAGATGAATGATTAACGGTTTATAGTTTTCCCTCGGATTTATAATACTCGATCTCGCTGGTCAGCTTGTCCTTGCAATGCTGCAATTCAGTGATGGCATCTGCCACATTACCTGCTTCAAGGGAATTAATGGCTTTTTTGCTGGAACTCGACGCAATTTCCATCGGCATTGTACTCAGTTCCTTGTAGGAGGCCAGCGATACCTTGCGTGCCTGTCTGGCATTTTCCAGTGCTGCAGCCGTATCACCGGCATTGGCAGCGTCCAATGCCTTGCTGCACAGTTGATGTGACTCCACAAGTCCGACGGGTGGATTGGCATAGCGACCTCCCGCCATAGCCAGTGAACTGACTACCGACAGCATGGAGAGTACGAAAATACGGAAAAAATTGCCCTTCATTGAATGCTCCAGATTGTTTGTTTTACAAAGGTTTTTTGTGCTGCGTAAAATTTCAGCCAATCCTGAAAGTAACCGTCGGCTCAAAGGTGTTTAATCCTGGATAAACCGGTGGTCACTTGCCGTCCGGCATGAAATAATCAAAACAGAACAAATATAATCTCGCAAAATCAGTGCCAACCCTATATATCGAAAGCATTACATCGTTTGTATCGGCCCAGACCCGGTTGGACTGGCAGGGAATGTGGTTTTTGCCTTGGTCAGTGCAGGATATGCCACAAGGCCAGGCGGATTATCGTTTGACGGCAAACCCTGGCGGCCTCATGGTGTAATTACCCAGCAGGGTTCCATCTGACTTTGGACTCACCAAAAATGCCATCCAGGCGGCGAACAGGGCAAGAAAAATCAAAACTCCAATCCGGGTGGAGTTAAACCGCGGCAAAACAGGCCTGACCCGGGTTTTGCCGATGGTTGACCGTAAAAGCCGCAGTCTGGCACGGATTCGGGGTATCTGGTACAGGGATGCAGGGATTTTCATTCAGTGTATTTCTCAGAAATTGAGACCAGCAGTAAGCCGAACCATGCGGGGCATGACCGGGTGTTTGAGTATACCGTCCACACCGGCAGCGGGTTCGTCCGACAGGCGGGAGGTGTAGTAATAGGCGATGTCATTCTGTCGGGAATCCAGCAGGTTGAGTACATCCGCCTGAACCCTGAACGAGTGGTAACGATACCCGGCTCCCAGATTGACCAGGGTGGTATCCCCCAGGGTGGCTGAACGGATTTCATTGAGCGGAACCTGGCCAAAATGGCGCAGCCTCAGGCTGACATAAAGGTCATGCGGCAGTTCGGCTGTGGCACCGGCACTGATGACCCGCCCCACCGAATTGGGTATGTAATTGGCACGATCCGGTTCGTCGGCATAGCGGGCTGTGGTGAAGGCCAGGTCGGCATCCAGGGTCAGCCAGTCCAGCGGCTTGAGGTAGTTGGTCCATTCGACTCCGTAGCGTTCGCTCCTGCCGGTGGGTTCAGTGGTTCCGGCATCGCCGACGAATACCAGTTCCTGGCCTGATTGCAGCCACCAAAATGCCAGGGTGCTGTTGATGCCCCGAAAATATTCGCTACGCAGGCCGATTTCGGCTCCCCGGGTTTTGGCGACCGGTGATACCGGGCTGAGTGGGTTGCCGTCAGTATCAAAGTGCTGCGTTACCCCACGGGCATCATTGGAATGAAACCCGTAACCCAGGTTAATGAATATCTCCGAGTCATGCCAGGGGCCGAAAATCAGGCTCAGTTTGGGTGTCACCAGGCTGGTGCTGCGACTGCCCGAGTTACGCGGATCGAGACGATCCGCAACATCAAAGACAAAACTGTCGCTGCGTACCCCGGCCACGGTTCGGAACCAGGACAGCCAACGGGCCTGATTGCGTAAAAAGAAGCCAAAAGTAGTTTCATCCAGGTCATGCAGGGTGCGGCGACTGAGTCGCTGGCGATCCCGGGTATGGCTCAGACCCAGGCCGTCAAGGCGGTCATGCCGTACCTGAACACCCAGAGTGTTGTCCACATCCAGGCCAAACCATTGGCTGAACCAGGTTTGCCCGGCCTGCCCGCCGCCGATCCAGCGACGTTCCTGTTGCTGGATCTGATCGCCATTGACCGGATCATCCAGAAAACCGGTGAAGTTGGAATAAAGATCAAGATCCGAATAAACGGCATAGGCACTGGCCGAGCGCCGATAACCGTCACCCCGGTTCCAGCCATTCAAACCGAGGCTGTAGCGGTGGGTGTCTCCTCCATCGGACGGATCCCAGGTGTCATACAGCCCCAGCCGTCCGGTCTCAACCGCCCGGGCCGGAATCTGGTTGGTGGCACGCCAGGTGGAATGATAGGCCTTGGCATCAATGGCCAGACCGTAGTCGTCCTGATCCACGGTGTAGCGCACCAGACCGTTGTATTTGTTCAGGTTTTCCGGCTGTTGCCAGGGGCCTTCAAAAAAATTGACCTCACCGCCGTACAGTAAGTCACCCGGGCCGAGGCGGCTGGATTGCGCCGCCACTCCGCGATAATAGTCGTATTCACCGCCGGTGAAATTGGCGAATCCCTGTTGCAGACGGTGCAGGCTGTGAATGCGGGCATAACCTGCGGAGGAAAAATCGCCGACATCGGCATGGTAGGGACCCTTGCCAAATTCCACCGTGTCGACCAGTTCCGGTATAACGCTGTTCAGATCCAGATAACCCTGACCGTGGGCGTGGCTGGGCATATTGAGCGGGATGCCGTCCAGGGACGTGGTGAAATCAGTGCCGTGATCCAGATTGAAGCCGCGCAGAAAGAACTGGTTGGCCTTGCCTGAGCCACTGTGCTGGGTGGCCAGGGTACCCGGCACCACCTCAACCAGTTCGCCAACCCGCGAGAGGGGACGGTATCTGAACTCGGGCTGGCCGACGATACCCTGGGAAGCCGAATCAGCGATGCCCGACAGCGATGTGGCACGTCCTTCAACCGCTACCTCCGGCATAAACTGAATGCCATCGTCTTCAGGCGATGTGGCGGGTTGCGGGTGGGCCAGGGCGGCGGGCAGCCACAGGGCGGCGCACAGACCGGACAGTGGTATCAAAAAATTTAACGAGGCTTGTCGCATGGTGTCTTATCTGTTGGTAGTTAGGTCTGTCATTTCTGGAGGACAGCGGAAATGCTTTCCCGGGCCTGTTTGAGGTTTTGCAGATTGCGTTGCATGACGGAGAGGAAATCCCCCTGATCGGGCCGGTTCGCGCAGGGGTCGAATACCACGCTGGCAACCCCCAGTTGTGTCAGCCGCCGGGTAATTTCTGGCCGGGGCTGGCTTTCCCAGATCATCAGCCGGGCCGGATGCTGTTTGAGCGTTCGGGCCAGAGCATCCCACTCACTCCCCGGCGGCATTTCATCGGGTTCCCAATGCACGCTGACCAGATCAAGCCGGTATCGGCGGGCCAGGTATTGATATACCGGGTGAGAAGCCATCAGGGGCAGGGTCTGATATTGGAGGGACAGTGCCTCCAGATTCTGATCCAGCCTTGCCAGGTCTGAATCCAGGGCTTGCAGATGTTCCTCAAACCGGCTTTTCAGCTCAGGGCGTTTACGCCCAAGGGCAGCGGCCACGGCGTGCGCCTGCTGGCGAGCCTGGGAAAAATCCAGCCAGGTGGTATGGGCTGTGCCGGTATGGGTGTGTTGCCCCGAGCCACCATGACTGTGGGTAATCGCTTGTTCGATGCGAATCAACCGGTCGGAGAACCCGGACGAGGTATCCACCTGACGGGCTCGTGACAGGCTGGTCTGCGCTAACCAGGTCTCGTAACCGGCACCGTTGAGTAACAGCAGATCGGCCCTTTGCAACATGCGGATCCCGGAAGAGCCGGGTCGCCAGTTAGCAGGATCAATCCCTCCCGGCATTGGCAGATGAACGTCGGCATGGTCGGCCGCGATGCGCCCGGCAAAATAGGCCAGCGGGTAATGGCTGGCAACGACGGTGAGACGGGGTTGAAGGTTGTCTGCCGCTACCGTAGTCAGGTTCGACAGTACCAGCAGCAAGGTGAATACAGTGCGTAACATGGGGGTAATCGGAGGAGCAGGGGTGGATTCAAAGTGCATCGAGCAATACCGGAGCGAGAATTCCGGATTCATGCCGGATGTAAGCCAGAAAAATGGAACCCAGCCCGGCGGCCAGCAGCAGAATCAACAGGATCTCTGCCATGACCAGTCGGACAACGGTCAGGTGATCGCAGCCCAGCAGTTCTATGGTGTCCAGTTCACCCTGCCTGAGTTGCAGTGAGAGCGCGAATACCAGCATCAGAGCCAGTAAAGCCGCACCGCTGGCCCCGGCCAGAACCAGGTTGAACAGGGTAGATATCCTGAAAATGTTGTGCATGAGGTGACGAATAACCTCCACCGGTTGAATGAGTCGTACCGGCAGGTTTTCGTCCACATAACGCCCGCCCAGCAACGTGGCGGCCCGGTCGTCGTGGGGTGCCACAATGATGGCGGTGACCGGATAACGCTCCATGTCGCCATGAAAGTGGAAGGCGTCGAGGTTGTCCGGCGTGATTTCAACCGCATCTGCGGCTCCGGCTGAAGCCGGATCGGTTTCCGGCGTCGTGAAAGCGGAGCCGGTTGGGGCGGCACGTGTCGTGGCCGAATCATGCCCGTGTCCCAGCCCCTCCATGATCCAGACCGTTTTAAGGTCAACGTAAACGGCTTCATCATCCACCGTATCCGTCGCCGCCAGAACCCCGGTAATGTGCAGTTTCAGCGGAACCAGACCCGCCAGATCAAAAAAATTGTCCGGGGTGCTGACCAGTTTGTCGCCAACTCCGAGGCC
This sequence comes from uncultured Methylococcaceae bacterium, assembly GCA_903910005.1. Taxonomy (GTDB): domain Bacteria; phylum Pseudomonadota; class Gammaproteobacteria; order Methylococcales; family Methylococcaceae; genus CAIVXW01. The sequence continues at coordinate 3,150 of CAIVXW010000118.1, read as the reverse complement.
TAGCCTGCGGGCGGCCCGGGCTCCCAGTACGCAATCGCCGATGAATCCCGGTAAATCTCCCAGTGCAGGCACCAGGTGACGAAAGTCGAAATAATCGGCGGTAATGCCGAGCAGGGGAATCTGATGAATCCGGTAACGGGCATGGATGGGCAGGGCGGTGGCCCAGCCGCTTTGCTCCACCCGGTTGATTTCTCCGTAGGCAACCGGAGGCGCGGTGTCGCGGAAATACAAGGCCGCCAGGGTGGTATCGGCAGTGCTGCCCCGGGCACCGATCAGCCATGGCGTGGTTTTGGCCCGCTGCAGCATGAGCCGTTCTCCCTGAGTCAGAACCTCGTTCAGCAGCAGTGGAAGTATGCCGATCAGGCTGACACAGACCAGCAGGGTCAGGCTACGCCAGCGGTAGTGTCGCAGGTACTGCCAGGCAAGGTAAAAATCATGTCTCATGTCGGCTGGTCAACTCACTTAAATCAACGACCCGGTCGAAATAGGGCAACAATTCATGATCATGGGTCACGACCAGAAGGCTGGCTGAAAAGCGTTCTACCGCCAGGAACAGCAGGTCAAGAATACGCAGTTTGCTGGCCGGATCCAGATGGCTGGTGGCTTCATCGGCGATCACCAGGCGGGGCATGGGCAAAAGAGCCCGGCAAACGGCCACCCGCTGCTTTTCTCCCTGGGACAGACGACCGGGTTTCTGGCCCAGTTTGTCCGCCAGACCGGTCTGCCGAGCCAGTTCCATAGCCCGCCCACGTACCGCCCGATCAAGCTGGAGGCTGCGATTGATACGATAGGGATGCAGAATATTGTCGAGTACGGTCAGATAATCCAGCAGTTGCAATTCCTGGAAAATGAAGCCTATCCGGCTGATCCTGAAATTGCGCCGTTCTGCCGCATCCAGGGATTCGGGCGAGGTACCCGCCACCGTCACCATTCCCGCCTCGGGACTGAGGATGCCGGCAATCAGCTTGAGCAAGGTGGTCTTGCCCGAACCGCTGGCACCGATCAAGGCCAGTTTTTCACCGGGTTTGATACAAAAATAATCAATACCCAACTGGTAAGTCGAGTCCGGGTACTGAAATATCAGTTGCTTTACTTCAACCATGCTGCAATTCCGTCTGCCGGGTCAGAGTGGTGATTTTCCAGCGACCTGCAGCCGTTGGTTGCAGGGTCAGACGGGCATGGTACTGGCGGTTTTGCGGATGACTGTGGCCGTAATGTGTTACCGCGCCGTGGGTGCGCCAGTGAACGTCCAGATCATGTGCCAGGGTCTCGGGTCGCAGAGCCACGATATCACAGGCCAGAATTTCCACCTGATCCACCGTCCCGCCGCCGCCCAGACCGCGACGGTTTTGCAGCCAGGTCAGGCGTTGCTCACGGTAGGTTTTGGCCAGCAGATCGCCGCTCAGCCCCAGAGCCAGACGGTCATACGCCGGTTCCTCATCCGCAAGCTGAAACGCCAGGTAGGTGTTGTACAGCACCGCCTGCAGCACGGTTTTGAACTGCTGATTATCCGGAAGCGGGCCACCAGACCAGCGGTTGTCGGGGTCATACTGATCCGGCGCGGACGGAACCGGCAAGTCCCCGCCATCCGTTACCGACCATTCCAGACGCGGGTGATTGGGGGTGACGTAGGTATCAAGGGCTTCCCGGTCTGACAGAACGGTTATGTTGCGACGTTCAGTATTGCCGGAAAAATTCCACGTCAATTCGAGTCGGTTTACCGGCTTGTCAAGGCCGTACACCAGAACTGCACCCAGTACCAGACCTGCTTCATCCGTACCCTGTGCCGTAGTCAGGCCGGTCGGCCCACCGGCTCCGTAGGTGACCCATTCGATCCGGTTCAGATGAGGCGGGCGGGGTTGGCCATCAATCAGCAGGGAGGTTTTAGACAGCAGAAAATTGCCTATGGGAGCCAAATCATCCGGCTGGGCCGGTTTGTGACCCATGGCAGTGACCAGGTCGGTGTAACGTAACAGAATTTCGTGACGCACCTCGTGCCGTTCCACGTAAAGGAAGGAGCGGGGTTCGCTGTGATTACGCACCAGCGTCGGCTGATCGAACCGGGAGAGCCAGGGATTTTTATCGTTGCGTGTCAAACTGGCCCGGGCAGACAAGGGTGCCAGGTCGTTGACTACTACCCCCCGATGCAGTGTGACCAGCCCCATGGGGTTCGGCAGGTCTGTCGACGGGGTAAACTGCAGACGATCCGGTGCCGCAGGCAATGAATACTCCAGGTTGATCTGTCGATAGGGTGGCCGGGCGGTGGTTTCCCGTGAGACAGACTCGACCCGTGCGGTCAGGGTGGAGGCATCCTCCGGTTTTATTTCAAGCAAATGCCGGGCAAGCCATTCATCCGGGTTGCTTTCGGGAGAATCAGGCGGCTGGAATTGGGGCAGAATATCCTCCCGGATGCGAATCGATTCATGCAGGGTTTGAGATCCGACCCGTATTTCGGCCACCACCGGATAACCGGATAATCCGGCCCAATCGGCTGAAACCGGGGACACTCCCAGGAGTAATGGCAGGCAGGCTGGCAGACAGGAACAACGACGCATTTCGATAACGGAAAAAATGACGGTTTTTGGGCTTGAGTGGCTGTCGTTGCTTCTGAAGCAGGACAGGGAACATACAGGGGAATGCACTCCAGATTCGTGCCATTCACGTCAATTCAGGCAAAAAGCCATACCTGGCGGAAGCTTGTGCTGCCTGAACCGGGTAAATGCCCCGCTTGCAGTGGCATTTACAGCGATCAGGGGGATGGGGCGGGGCGGGGACGGCCCTCCCTGGTCATCCTGTTTCTCACTTCCGTCGTTCGGGATCAGGATTCTGCGGTTATTCCACTATAGCCAGATTTGTGGCTCGGGCAGGGCGGCTGTGTTTAGACTGGCGTGGCCGACTTCCGAGTTTAAAACCAGCCACTGGCTACTGTTCAGAAGGAATGGTATCCGTGAGTGATCTTGTCATGGTCGTGGCAGCCAGTACCTTAGTCCTGGCCGGATATCCGGACTGAAATGAGTCAAAATGGCCGCAGGCTGTCAGTAGGTGGCCAACGGGAATGGCTGCCCGAATGTCTTAACCCTGAAAACCGGCTTCAAGTGAAGCCAACAAACTGTGGCATATAACGCGACGGGTGCTTGAAATACAGTACTG